>JAHIMK010000038.1 GCA_018896675.1 Nanobdellota archaeon | reverse complement strand
ATATCTATTATTGCTAATAGGCAAGCTATTCCTAAAATATTAGAAATGGTTAAAAAATATGATACTCACTTAGTTTATTCTGTAGAAGATGTTAGGTTTGCTAATGATGGGGACTTGTTTAAAAGAAGTAATAGGTTAAGGAAAGCATTTAAACCACATAGAAAAGGAAAATAAAAAAATAAATTTTAAATCTTATTAATCTTCATCATCACTTTCATCTTCTTCTTCATCTTCTTCATTGTCGTCATCGTCTTCTTCATCCTTGTCATATTCTTCCAAATTTTCGTCATAAAGTTCTTCTTTTGCCATTTTAGTCCTCCTTATTATTTCTTTTTAGTTTTTTATTAAATGTTTTAACATTGCCGGAAAATATATTATCTTTTTTCATAAAAGCACCATTATAGAATTATTTTTTAATAAGATTTTTAACTTTTAGTTTTGTTCTCCTTGCATTAACAAGTTTTTTGATGTTTTTGATATATATTGAAGAGTTTATATACTTTATTATTCTATTTTAGAAAATCTTTTAATTCTTTTTTAATATCCTAATTTTGCTTTAAGAACTCTTTTTCTAAGGGAAAAAAAGAAAGATTTATAAACCACTTTAATACACCAATATAAGTCATATTAAACCGCTAAACTACCTATGGTAGGAGGTCACAATGGAAACAAAGCAAGTTTTAGAAGCTTTAAGCAATATAAGAAAAGATTCCAAAAAAAGAAAATTTACACAGACAGTAGACTTAATTCTTAATCTTAAACAAATAGATATTAAGAAACCTGAAGAAAAAGTAGACTTATTTTTACAACTACCAAATCCAAGGTTAAAGAAACTTAAAATTTGTGCATTAGTAGATGAAGAGTTAGCTATTGAAGCTAAAAAACACTGTGAATATGTAATTCTAAAAGAAGAATTTAAAATTATGACCAAAAATAAGCCTAAATTAAGAAAAATTACTAACGAATGTGGTTTTTTCATTACACAACCACATTTGATGCCTGAAGTTGCTACTGCCTTTGGTAAAATTTTAGGTCCAAAAGGAAAAATGCCAAATCCTAAGGCAGGATGTATAATTCCTCCTAAAGCAGATTTAAAAATAATTGTTAATAAATTAAAGAATACTGTTAAAATAGCTACCAAAAATGATACAATAATTAAATGTGCAATTGGTGATGAAGGTATGACTGATGAACAATTATCTCAAAATATTCAACAAGTATTCAATTCTGTTTTGGCAAAATTACCACAGCATGAAAACAATATAAAATCAGTATTGGTAAAATTGACAATGGGATCACCAGTCGTTATTGGAGGTGCAAAATGAATCACAAACCTCATGTAGCAGACTATAAGAAAAAAGAAGTTAAAGAAATTGTAAAACTTTTAAAAGAATATCCTCTTGTTGGCTTGGTTAATATTGAAAACTTGCCATCTGCACAGTTTCAAAAGATTAGGAACAGTTTAAGGAGCAAGGCCTTGATAAGGTTAACAAAAGCAAGATTGATTAAAATAGCAATTGAACAAGTTAAGAATGACATTCCAGGTTTAGAACAATTATTAAACCATATAAAGGGAATGCCTGCTTTAATCTTTACTAACGAAAACCCATTCAAGTTATATAAGTTAATACAAAAAAGTAAGTCTATGGCACCTGCTAAACCAGGGCAAATTGCACCAAATGACTTGATATTAGAACCAGGTCCGACTCCTTTTCCACCAGGTCCAATTATTAGTGAGTTAGGTGCTTTAGGAATTAAGACTGCTATTGAAAATGGGAAAGTTGCAATTAAGTCTCAAAAAGTAGTTGCTAAAGAAGGAGATGTTATTGATGAGAAAGCTGCTGCTTTGTTAGCAAAAATGGGCATTGAGCCTATGGAAATAAGTTTGAATTTAGTTGCAATCTTAGAAAAGGGTATAATTATGACCAAGAAAGTCTTGGCAGTGGATGAAAAAGAATATATAGCAAATATCAAGACATTAAGTGCTGAATCTATGGCACTAGCAATGCATATAGGCTATACCACAAAAGACACAATCAACCAATTGTTAACAAAAGCTCAAAGAGAAGCTATGGCATTGGCTGATTCACAAGATATAATGACAAGTGACAATGTTGGGAAGATGCTTGCAAAAGTTGAGTCTCAAGTCGTGGCATTAAAAAATAAAGCCAATTTATAGGAGGAAAAAATGGAATACATATACGCAGGAATGTTATTGCACAAAGCAGGCAAAGAAGTAACTGTAGATGCTGTTAAAAAAGTTTTAGAAGCAGCCGGAGTTAAAGTAGATGAAGGTAGAGTTAAAGCTTTAGTTGCAGCTTTAGATGGCGTTGACATTGAAGCAGCAATCAAAGAGGCAGCAATGGCAGCTCCAGTCGCAGCTCCAGTAGCAAGTGCAGTAGCACCAGCAGAAGCAAAGAAAGAAGAGAAGAAAGAAGAAGAGAAGAAAGATTCTGCAGCAGGATTAGGTGCCCTATTTGGCTAAGCCGCAAGCCGGCTATAGTCCTTTTTTATTTAAATTAGACACAAGGTGAAACCTTAAATGACAGAAGAACAAAAAAAAGAAGATCAAATAGAGAAACCGGGAGCTATTGAAGTTAAGGAAGAAGTAGAAATTAAAACTGAAAATCCAAAAGTTAAAACCGAAGAAGTTAAATCTGAAAAAGTTCCTGAAGAGAAATTGAAAGAAGTTAGAAAGGATGCAAAAGAACTTAAAGAAGAATTAGATATTTTGAATAATAAAAAAGAATCTTGGTTTGAAAAGAAAGAAGAATTAAAACAAAAGATTGCAGATGTTATTAAAAGAATCAAAGAAACTAAATCTAAAAATGATGAGTTAACAAATAAAATTTCTGAATTTAAAAATAATAGAGATAAATATAATGACGAAGTTAAAAAGTTAATTAAAGAAATTAAAGAATTAAACAAAGAAAAAGATACAAAAATATCAAAAAGCAAATTCAAGGGCAATCCTCAAGAAATTAAGAGAAATATGGAAAAATTAGAATTTTCACTTGAGACCCAAGCTTATACCTTTTCAAAAGAAAAGAAAGTAATGAAAGAGATTAATCAGTTAAAGAAGCAACTTGAATCTGCTGGCGACGTTTCTGGTGTGATGAAAAATATAAATGATATTTCTTCAAAAATTACTGAAGCAAAAAGGAAAAGTGATGAATTTCATAATAAAGTTAAGGAATATGCTTCCGAAAACAAGAAATATTATGATGAGTTCATAAAACTTTCAAGAGAAATTGGTTCATTAAAAAAGAATCAAGCAAAGGCCTTTGAAAATTTTATTAAGTTTAAGCAAGAGTTCTCAGAACTTAATTCCCAATTAATGGATGTAAACAAAAAGAAAAAGAGAGTTAAAGATAAAGAAAGATTTGAAAAAAATAAAAAATCTCAAGAAAGGAAGAAAAAAATTGATGAACAATTGAAAGAGAAAGCCAATGAAGTTAAAGATAAATTAAAGAAAAAGAAGATGTTGACAACTGAAGATTTAATAGCTTACCAGAGTCAAGAAGATACAGAAGATTTCTGATTTTTTACTTTGAAAATAAACTATAAAGCAACAACAAAGCACCTATTGTAATAAAAGAATCAGCTAAGTTAAAAGTAGGCCATATCCAAACTAAAATAAAGTCTCTCACATGGCCAAAAATAACTCTATCTATTAAATTGCCTAAAGCACCTGCAATAATAAAAATAAAGCTCCAAACTCTTATTTGATTCTTCTCTTTACGTAATTGCAAGAAAAGATATACAATAACAATTAATGAAATTAAAACTAAGACTAAATTAAATCCTTGAAACAAACTAAAAGCTGCCCCAGTGTTAGTTACAAATTTTAAAGAAAAACCTCTAAAAATTTCTATGCTTTTATTAGTAATTAAAAACTTGCTTAATTGATCTATTATAACTAAAAACAAAGCAAATAATATCTTTTTCATAATATTACCTTAATTTCAATATTAAAATACTTTACCTTAAGAAAAGCTTATAAATTAACTAAAAATTTCAAAATTATGCATAAAATACATACAGAAGGATTAGAAAAAATAGGTTACAAAGTAGTTACTCATGATATGAAATCTTTAGGTCTAAGAAACAACCCTCATATTCTTACATTTACATTAGATGAAATAGTTCAAGCAGAAGAGATAGTAAAAGGTAAAAGCGATTTTGGCGGTATTTGGGTTGCAAGAACTTTTGGAAATGCAAATGCTTTAAAGAAATATATGAAAAATAAACATAATGAAGACGCAAGAATCTTTAAAGCCACATTAAGTGAAATTCTTTACATAAATGATAGAAGTATTAAAACAGATAGAGTTCGGCTTTATCAAGAACTTTTCTAAGCTAGTAAGCTTTTTATATTAATAAATGCACTTTTTAATAATGCGAAAAAAGAGGATTTTACTAATTATATTATTGTTAACTCTATTCTCTAAATTGGTCGCTGCACAAGACATTATAATTGCAGGGAAATCATATCCTCTAATCATTTTCATACCTTTTGTTTTAATAGTGTTAATTTGGGTAATAATCTTAATAATCTGGTCTTTAAGAAATAAACATAATATAGCTTTGGTTATTTTTAATATTGGCAAGTCAATAGGGCGCTTTTTATCTTTAATTGGTTTTCAAAAATTAAGTATTAAATTAGCAGAATTAAGAGAAAAAAGATTAAAAGCAACAGAAGCAAAAAGAAGACTATTAATCGAAAGAGATGAAGAAAAATTTAAAGATAAAGAAGAAAAGAAATTAGCTCCTAAGAAAAAAGATTTAACTCCTTTTTTAGAAAAAGTTGCATTGATAGAAAATCAACTTCCTAAATCAAAAGAAGACTTAGTTTTCAAAAATTTGGCTGAGGTAATAAAATCCTTTTTTGCAACATTATTAAATTTACAGCACCAATTTACTGAATCTGAACTTCAAGAAATTCTAGAAAAAAAGAAAAAAGGTTTAGTTGAATTTACACAAAAACTGGCTGAATTAAAATATAGTGGCCAACCATTAACAAAACAAGAATTGAAAGATTTGATTGACGAGTTTAAGCAGATAGTACAGCATTATGTCAAAGCAGGATGGAAACCAGGCAAAGAAAAGATAACTGCCATGGAAAAAATAGTGACTCAAGATAAAAAAATATTAACCAATATTAAAGGATATATTGACTTCTTAAAACAGGAAAGCAGGAAATCCGAAATTGAATCTCTGTTGGAAGAAGAAAGCAAAGTTTTGAGCAAAAATATTCGTTTAATAAAGAAACGTTACAATAAAATGCTTAAGCTTTATGTTCAATTATCTCCAAGAGAAAAATCTGTGGTTTATCCGCAATTAATAGACTTTTATAATCGGATTAACAAATCTTTGTTTTCAACAGTTTATTCTAAAAAAAGCAAGGAAGAATTGGAATATTTTACTAAAAAACTAGACAAATTAAAATCTGCCCCAAAGAAAGAGTCATTCTTATTAAAATTAAAAAAAGCATTTGCTCCTAAAGAAAAGGTAGTGCAGATACCTATTAAAGGTAAAAAATTAAAAGTAAAAATCCCAGTTTCAAAGGAACAACTACCTGTTCCAAAGCAACATAAAGAATCTTTCTTCAAGAAATTATTCCAAGAAAAACCTAGGCAAGTTAAAATTCCGAAAGTCAAACAAAAGAAAGTTGATATTAAAAAATCTAAAGAAGTTAAAGATTCATTAGGACATAAGTTTACTAAATTATTCAAAAAGGAGCAAGTTCCTATAAAGAAACTTTCTAAAGTTATATTGCCTGAACCTCCTAAAGAAATTAAACTTAAAGAAATTCCAGCTCCAAAACCTTCAAAACCATTACCTTCTATGGAACCATTGTTCAAGAAATTGGTTCATGTATTCCATAGGGAACAGCCTTCAAGAAGTTTAAGGGTTAAAGAAGAAAAGATAAGAGAGAAGCTTGAAAAGCAAATGCTCCAGAAAAAGCAAGTAGAATTAGATGTTAAGAAAATTCCATCTGAAGAACAACATGTAATTGAACAATTAGACAAGTTAATTCAACAACCTAAGATAGAGAAAGTTGATTATCTTTCAAAAATAAGGCAGGATATAGATGATGGTAGAAAATATCTTAGGGCAGATAATTTGGAAGCTGCTGAAAAAGTTTATGATGAAATTAGAGTTTACTTTGCAACTTTAGAACCAGAAGATAGAGAAAAAATATATAATAGAATTTTAAAATATTTTGGTGATTTAGAAATATCTAAGGAAAAATTAAGATCCAAAGAATTAAGAGTTCAAGAAAGAGAAAACAGAATAAAGCAAAGAGAATCTGAGAAAAGACTCAAATTAGAAGTAGATGAAACATTAGCAAAAAAAGAGGTTGAAAAAGAAGAGAATTCTTTGGAATCTGAAGAAAGAAAATTAAGAGAAGCTTTAGAGCATTTGAATGTGCCAAGACCAGCTGAAGCAAAAACCTATATCACAAGAGTTACTGCAAGAGACAAGAATAAGATACTTAAAGAAATTGAAGATAAAAAAGAAAGAGCTAAAGAAGAAGCTGAAAGAAGAAAGAAGAGAGAAAAAGCCATGAAGCAGTTGGAATCTGAAGAAGAGCGTATAGCTAGAGAATTAGAAAAACTCAAGAAGTTCCTTTAGTTTTCTTTACAACTTTCATACTACTTTTAGCACGGATTTTTGCAAAATTAACAGGATTTTTTATCTTGTCACATAATGGCAATTTATGGCATATCCCTAAATCTTTGTAATAACAAGTATTATCACAATTAGGCGCCATGGCACTGCTTTGATTGCGTTTAGCATAGTTTATCTGTCCCATCATATAATTTTCTCTTAAAGGCTCTAAATTGCTTTCATTCCATTCTCTTATCCTATTTTCAATAGCATCCCAACTCCAACCCATATGTCTTAAAAATTTAATTAAAACAAACAAAGCCCTTTTCTTGCCATCTTCCATTTTACCTTCTAAAACCTTTTTAATACAAGGTGGGAATGTTTCTTCAAGCAATGCTATCTTAGGCAATTCAATATCTTTTAGTTCTTTCTTAACAACACTTTCAGCAAAGCTTCTATTCTTTCTAGAGTACCAATCAAATGCTTGTATAACTAAACTTCTAGCTTCATCATCTATAACTTTTGAAACATCTAAGAATTTCATATCAGTTTTAATATTACTAGGCTTAGCCATTTCTTTTTGAAAATTTAATAATTCTTCGGGATTAATCGGTAAAGATACTAAACCGCTTTTCTCATGCAAAGAATAAGGTGCTCTAAACAAATGTCGGTTAGAAATTAAAACAGTATCAATTTCAATTACTGTAAATGGTTCAAACATTCCATCTTTTTTTAGTTCTTCTACTGTTTTATTACAAATTTTAGCTATTTCATCTATAGAATCTTTTTCTAACAATTTAGCAGCTAAATAATCTTTAATAAAATCTTGGATATAACTGGCAATAATTCTTAAGCTGTCTGGAAACAAATCTTTGGTTTTTATGCCATGAACTTCATCAGGAAATGTTTCAAATGGAACACCTATATGCAGGCCCTTATTTCCACTGAACTTGATTGAGTAGTTATTAATATCATGATATTTTAAGGCTTCAATTATAAAGAAAGCCGTCATCTTTGCACCGTACCAGTAAGCAGTGTCAATGTCTATAATTAAGTCCCAGCCTTTCCTGTTTTCATCTAATTGCTTCTTGGTCATTCCAGGCTTTAGAGACAATGCATCATTCCATCTTTCTTCAGATATATGGAAAGAGGTAGCTCCTTGCCTGCCTAAACGGCCTACATCGCCAGGATATTCAAGTACATCAGGCCTTTTTCCGAAAATACTGCCTAACATTACACCTACTTCTCTGTCCTTAGAACAGCTTAATATTGCTTCTTGAACATCTTTCCTAGAATAGTAATCTATCATCTCTTTTCTATCCATAGATTGGTAGAAATCAACTATGCTTAATAACTTTTGCTGAAAATTTTCTTAAGAATTTACTGTTTTATGTTGTGGCGGCTTTCTTTAGTTTGTTTATATTGTTTAAGACTAACAATTAGCTTTGTTTAGCAGAGGCAAGTGTGTTTGAGATTAATTAGATTTAATCTATGTTATATTCAATTTTGGGTTCTTAACGGAAAGCCCCTAGAAGTGTTTACTTTAATGCACGTGGAGCCATAGTTCTAACTTCAAGAACATCTAAAGCTGATTGAACTAGTCCACAAAGTGAATCATATTTAAGAGGTTGAAATGTGACAACACCCATAGGAAATCCTTCTTGTGCTCTTGCTCTTACTTCTGAATCATATTTTTGCAAAATCTCTTCTTTAATATCTGGTCCATTCATAACATTATTTCTTACAGAAGCACCATGCTGGTTTCCTAACTCTGTAATTTGAGCATCGCTCCTATCTGTGGGAGTATACAGGATTTCCAATTCATAACTTAAATCTTTATTCATATTAAAAGTGTTATCACTTAATAGTTTATAAATCTTTTGGTGACGGGGCTTTCCTAAACCCAAAACTTTGATTTTTTGCCTTCGGCATCATTGCACTAAAAATCAATCCCTATCGGGAGAATATAACAGCGATTAAGAGATTCCGAAGTCTTGCAGACTTCTCCATCCAAATTCGGTTTTGTGGGTTGCCTCAAAACCGAACTTCTCTTAATCGCGATGTTAGTTTCAATTGTGTTTAAGTTCTAAAAGAAAATAGGGGAGTTCACTTATTTTCATTCATATAACTTCTTTTTTACCATAAGATTTATTAAGTTTAGCTGATGTTTAAAAAACAATGAAAAAACCATACCAACTACCCATTATAAAAACAAGAAAAAAAGAATCCATTGAAGAAATATTTGACGAGGCTATGCAGAAAGCCGGTTTTAGGCCGTTAAAAGTTGGTCCTGCTGATGCCAGCTACCAGCTAATGTCCGGAGAAGAAATTGATTTAGGGATTTTGAGGGGGTATGAACTAGAGTATATAGAATCGCTTGAAGAAGTTATCGGTTCCTGCGAACAACATGACCGCGATGATTTTTTCTATGTTTCTAGAAAAGCCGCGAATGGTGTGCATAAAAGGTATGGCGGCGTTACCAAAAATGTAATTAACTTACCATTCTATAAAGTGATTAGGGATATGGTTACTAAATATGGGTATAAATGCGGTGTTTTGAAGAAATAGGTAAAATCAAAATGACTAAAATAAATGTTTTTGAAACGTATAAAGAATTTAATCAATCAGATTTCCTGAGGGATTACTTACGCGGGACTTCAAAAGCAGCGAAAGCTATCAACTGGCAGGAAAGATTTGAAGAACAGCAATGGCAGGAAGATAAATGCCTGGAGAAGTTACTATATCTCTCAAACCGGAAAGAAAGTCCTTTACGGAAAAACTTTCCTTATGAGGATTTGAAAGAGATATTTGATAAAAGCGTTCAAGTAAGAGACGGTAAGGGGCTGGAAATGGAATGCGCAATAGAGCTTTTTGTTGAAAAAGAAGACACGAAAAGGGAGGAATACTTTTTCCTTCAATACCAACCGGGCGATTGTACGCCTTTAATGCATATTTTACCTAGCGGAGGCTATAAAAATATTTCAACCATGGTAAGAAGCGCTAAAAAATTTATGCAGGGGATGAGTACTAAACATTATCAATGCCGCCTCTTAAGCGAAAAATATGGAGTTAGATTCACACCAGCTTTTTATACAATAATAAAAGAACAATTACAAGAACCGGCAGCAAAAGAAGAAATTCAAGAAAAGCAGCAAGAAATGAAGGATGAAAAAAAACATTTAATAGAAACTGATTTATTAGACGAACTGGATTTTATTTCAAAATTAAAAATAAAATTTCTTTTTTGGTTTTTTGAAAGAGCTTCTATTAAAAATATGGAAACTGCATATATTACCAGAGGCCTCAACCGGCAGGAAAGAGAAGAATTTGAAAGATTATATTGAAGGTAAATAAAAAATAATCCTTCAAAAGACCTTTACCTATTTTCTCATTACCATGTACTGGAACAACAGTTATTCGTCCATCAGAATGCTTATACCTAATATGACTACTTCTTTGATGAATTTTTTTAAAACCAAGTTTATTAAGAATTTTACAGAATTTTTTTCTAGAAATAGTTATTAGTTTTGTTATATTATAGGGACTTCAATCTGTTGGATCCCTATAAATTTTAGTGGTTCATATAAATCTGATTTATCAGCCTCCAAACAAACTTGGACTGCTTCCCTAATTCTTTCAATGGCTTCTTCAACAGTTTTACCTTGAGTATAGCATCCTGAAATATCGGGAACTTTTGCTATATAAACACCGTCTTCGTCTTGTTCAATAACAACCGTATAATTTGACACTTTTACCATATTTTTATATTATAATTTATCATTATATAAATGTATTGAAAACAGTTTTCACTTTACGCTTCGTCGGACTTAGTTTTCCTTGCCTGCCTAAACGCCCTACATCGCCAGGATATTCAAGCACATCAGGCCTTTTTCCGAAAATACTGCCTAACATTACACCTACTTCTCTGTCCTTAGAACAGCCTAATATAGCTTCCTGAACATCTTTCCTAGAATAGTAATCTACTATCTCTTTTCTATCCATAGATTGGTAGAAATCAACAATGCTTAATAACTTTTGCTGAAAATTTTCTTAAGAATTTACTGTTTTATATTGTGGCGACATTCTTTGTTAGCTTTAAGCTTGTTTCTGATTATTTTTACTTGTTTTTCTGTCAAAGCTTCTGCGACTTCTTCCATCCTAAGCACAAAGCTTCTTGCAGTTCCTGAATCTTCCTTTAATTTATTCAAATCAATTTCTTCTGTGACATAATATTGAGTATCAACACGAAGCTCCTTTGCTAATAAAAGCTCTGTATAAAAATGCTCTTCAATCAAATCTTCTTTGACAAACAAGAAATGCATCAAAGAAATAGTGCAATCATGAATTTCTGATTTTATGCCACATTTTTGGAGCAAAGCATAGAAGGCAAAATAACGGGCATAATAAGCAGTTGTTGTAATCCAGTCAATTTCGCTTTTTTCAATGGCAGATTCCAATATATTCAAGCTGCTTTTTGCCTTTTTGAAATACACATTGCAAAGGTTATCATTAGGCTCTTCCAGTTTAATGCCTCTTTTCTGTTTCCAGCACCATGAAACATGGCTTTTTGAATCTTTATCTTCTTTCATCATAAAATCTCCAAAGTATGTTGACAAGTTGTTCAGGATTTTGCAGGATAATATGGTTTTTAATAACTTCTATAATTAAAGGGTCTTTCTTTCTGAGTCCTGATTCAAAATTATTAAATGTTGAGTTTTTAACATTTATTGTTTTCCCATATATTTTTCCTATTTTCTTAATTTCTTGGATTTCTTTATCATTAATCTTGCCTAAATAAAAAATATCAATATCACTTTCTTCTTTAAATGTCATTTTTGCATAAGAGCCAAAAATAATAATTGTTCCAGGCAAGTTTAAGTTAAAAATTTCTTTGGTTATTTTTTTGACCAGAAATACTTGCTCCAAAAATGCAGTTGTTTCAGTAGTTTCTGAAATTGTTAGATAATTCTTTGTGATGATATTTTCAAAATTTAATGAATAAACTTTGTTTTTACCAATAGATTTTGCTGCAAGGATTTTATCTTCCTCTAGGGCTTTGAGGTGGGGCAAAAGAGTTACATGGCTTTTTTTAGTTAATTTAGCCATTTCCCTTACATGAAAGCTTGCTAAATAATCTGATCTGAAAAGATCTATTATTTTTAATTTATTATTGGTCATTTTTTCTACCATATGGTTCTTATATCTACCAATAGTATATAAATATTACGCTTTTTTGGAGTAGCCTAAAATAGCTTCTTGAACATCTTTCCTAGAATTTACTGTTTTATGTTGTAGCGGCTTTCTTTGTTCTTAATTATATTGTTTAAGACTGACAACTAGCTTTGTTTAGCAGAGGCAAGT
>JAHIMK010000037.1 GCA_018896675.1 Nanobdellota archaeon | reverse complement strand
TCAGCTTCTTCTAACTCTGTTTCAATATCTTCAGTTTCGTTAGCATCAGCAAGTTCTTCTAATGCATTAGCATTTCTTAATTCTTGAACAATATCTTTCAAGATTACGTTTGCTTCTCTTAATGCATCTTTAGATTCTTTCAATAAAGCTTGTGCTTCTTGAACTTTTGTAGCTCTATCTTGTGCTTCAAGTTCTCTTGCTTCTGCAAACAAGTCTTGTGAAGCTTCAAACTTTTCTTTAGCTACTACAAGTTTAGAATCAAAGTCAGCTACTAATGGTTCAACAACTGAAGTGTCTTTACCATTTTCAATCATTCTTTCAAGAACTCTTTCTAACTTAGCTTCTAAATGGTCAGCACTTACAAGTATGCCGGCCATTCTTGCATTAAGCATGAAACCTACGTGAGCTTGTACTCTTTCTTTGTTCCAGGCTTGTTTTAAGTTCTTTGCAGCTTCAACAATTTCATCTTTAGTTTCAGCAGCTTCAATTTCAGCTTTAATTAGTTCTAATTGAGCTTTCTTTTCTTCAACAAAAGTTAAAACTTTTTGAAGGTCTTCTTCAGACAAAGCTTCGTTTTCTTCTGCTTTAGCTTGAATTTGTTCTAAGTTTTCTAATAGAATGCCTATTTGGTCTAACAACTTATCTTTTGCTAAAAGAGTTAATTCTTCTCTTGCTAAATTACATTCTTCACTATCAGGACTATCTTTACAAATTTGTAATCCTTTAGCATTTTCAAACTTATTTTTAGTTTGTTGGAATTTTTCTTTAGCTAGTCCAAATTTTTCTTTAGCTTTTTCAAAGTTTTGTCTTGCATTTTGTAACTTTTCTTTAGCAACTGTTCTTACTTTGAATCCTTTATCTTTATCAAATTGAGAAAAATATTTGTTATTTTTTAATTGATTAAATTTCTCAATTCTATTATTCTTAAATTGGTTCAACTTTTCTTGAGTTGCTTCAGGAAGATTATCTAATGCACCTAATCTTTTTTCAAAAAGACCTTTGCACCTATCTTCTGTTGCGCCTTTACTTACGCAAGATTCAACTAAGTTTTGTACTCTTACTCTTTGTCTTTCAAGGACTGTTTCTCCCTGAGCTTTTCCGATTGCTTTGCCAGCAACCTCTTCTCTTACCTGTTCTCTTACTGGGTTATTTGCAGTAACAGGCTTATCTTCATTAGTACCTTGTTTAGCTAATGCAATAGGCATTAAACTTACTAAAAAGATAGCTAACAAAAATACAGCATATAACTTTTTCATTTTACCATCCTCCACGATGTTTTTAATATCATATATCAATTATTTGAGAATTTACTTTATAAAGATACTTTACAGAAGCTTCTCTAAAATACCTTAAAACACTTTACGAAACTTTATACTGCTTAAATTTAAAGGAATTTAGTGTTTTTTTAGAAATAAGAATATATTTATAGTAATTTTTATTGTTTTAGTGTATGTTTAAGAAAATATTACTATTAATGGTAATGTCATTAGTATTAGTATCTAGTGTTAATGCTGTTACAATACAAGGCACTATTTATGATAATACTTTAAACAAATTAGAGAATGTTATGCTGGAAATAGATTCACAACCAAAACAAACTTTGGTTTCTAAAGATGGCAGTTATTCTTTTGAAGTTTCTGAAGGAGATTATTTGCTGACTGCTAAATATTATGAAAATAATTTTTTAAAATTAGAAGTTGAAGAAGAAATCTCTGTTTTAGATGAAGGTAGTTTTATTGTTGATTTAATTTTGTTTGAAACTTTAGATGATGAACTTTTAGATTTAAGCAATATAGATTTAGAAGATTCTGGATTAGAAAGTTCAACTAATTATATTTGGTTAACAATTTTAATAATAGGTTTAATTATGGGTTTATTGTTATTAAAATTCTTTAAGAAAAAACCTGTTAAAGATATAGAAGATAATGATTTAGAAAAAATTATTTCTATTATGAAAGAAAATGGTGGCAGAATAAAGCAAAGAGATTTGCGAAAACAATTTCCTTTGTCAGAAGCTAAAGTTAGTTTAATGATTACTGAATTAGAACATCATGGAAAAATTAAAAAGATAAAAAAAGGCAGAGGCAATATTTTAATATTGCAAAAATAATTATTTCTTCAAGCTTATTAAGTCACCAATAGTCAATCCTGGATCTCTTAAATCTACTCTTTTTACTTCAGTAGGTTCTGGTGTAAACTCTTCAACAATTTTTATTCCTAAAAACTGTTCTAATTTTTTAGCTATGTTTACTGGCGGTTTTATTTTTCCAGATTCTATTCTATGTATTACAGATTCTTTTTCTGCTAAAGCTACTGCCAATTGTTTTTGAGTCATACCTTTCTTTTCTCTAGCTTTTTTTACTTGTTTTGCACATTCTGCTATTTCAATTTCAGGTTCTGCAACTAATTTTGATACATATTGTCTCACAGGTTCTTCATTCTTAACTACAGGGATAATATTTCCATGTTTAGCACATCTACTACATAAAGAAAGCATAGAACCTTCAACAATGGCATCAACAAGTTGTTCTTCTTTGCCACACATATCACATTGAGCCACTTTTATCACCCGTATATTGGTTATTGTAATTGTATTAATAAAGTTTATGACAGAAAAATCAAATTTTATAAAATTTAAACTAAAAGCCGCCACAAAAAATAGAAACCTTTATAAATAAAATCAATTACTCTTATATAAACTTTATTGTAATGGAATATAGATATTTCACCATTATAACCCTCAGGAGGCTTTAAAATGGCTAATATGATTAAAAAATGTCCAGAATGTAATTCTATCAACTTAACATTGAGTGAAGACAAAGGAGAAGTTATTTGTCGTGATTGTGGATTAGTAATTGAAGATAAAATGGTTGACTTTGGCCAAGAATGGAGAGAATTTGATCATGATCAAGCTGCCAAAAGAAGGCGTACTGGCGCACCAATGACTTATACCAAATATGATAGAGGTTTAGGTACAGATGTTGGTCAAAAAGGAGATATTTATCGTTTAGGTGTCAAAGGTAAGAACAAATTCTTTAGATTAAGAAAATGGCAATACAGGATTAGTACTGCTATTGAAAGAAACTTAAAATTAGCATTAGCAGAACTGAAAAGAGTTGCTAGTTACTTAAAATTGCCTAAATCTGTTGAAGAAGAGTCAGCTAGAATTTATACAATGGCTGTTCAAAGAGGTTTAGTTAGAGGAAGAAGCATGGAATCTGTAGTTGCTGGAGCTTTGTATGCTGCTTGCAGGCGTCATGAAGTGCCGAGGACTTTAGATGAGTTAGCTGAAGCTTCTGGAATTGATAAAAAAGAAATTGGAAGAACTTACAGGTTTGTAACAAGAGAATTAGGTATTAGAATTTTACCAAGTAATCCTGTTGATTATATACCAAGGTTTGCATCTGCTTTAAAATTGTCTGCTGAAGCACAAAGTAAGGCAGTAGAAATTTTAGAAATGGCACAAAAATCTGAGCTAACTTCTGGAAGAGGTCCAACTGGTATTGCAGCTGCTTCACTTTATGTTGCTGCTTTGATAAATAATGAAAAAAGGACACAAAGAGAAGTTGCAGACATTGCAGGTGTTACAGAAGTTACAATCAGAAACAGATATAAAGAACTTCTAAAAAAATTAAATCTAAAAGACCATATCAAGAAAATAAAGAAAGATGTGGAGTAATAACAAGATTTAAATAAACTATTTTATTCTTTATTTCTTATGGATAAAAGGGGACAGGTTACTATATTTATCATTCTAGGAATTATTATTATTGTAGCTGTTATAGTCGGATTGATTCTTTCAAAAACTTTTCAAAAAAGTGCGGCAGAAGCACAGTTTGATGCAAGTGCCTCTTTTTCAGAGCAAGTAAATTATGTGCAAAAACATATTGAAGATTGTATTGAAGAAAAGTTAACTGAAACTATCCCTTATTTTGCTAATAAAAATATTGAAACCGAAGAAGAGTATAAAGAAGCAGTAGCTTATTTTGTTAATGATAGATTAAATTCTTGTTTAGATTTGAATCAATTTACTGGATTGGATATTTCAAAAGATGAAGAAAGAGAAGTTACAATTGTATTAGATAATAAAAGAACTTTGTTAAGTGCCACTGTTGAATTCAATGTTAAAATTACTAAAGAAGACAATAGTGAAACATTATCTAAATTTTATGCTGAAAAATCTTTGATTGGTGAAAAATGAACAAAAAATTACTATTAGGAATATTTGTATCTTTATTAATTAGTTTGGTGTTTGCTTTCGCTGTAGAACAAAAAAGTTTTGAATATAGGGTTATCTTAAATTGTAGAATGGAAGGTCATTCTGAAGATATTTGTGATATTGTTATTGGCAATATGTTTGAACTTTCTATTAAAGAAGGTGAAAGTGAATTAAGATCTTATGTTGTTTTTCCAGAAGATTTTGAAGATCAATTAAATATGAGAAGTTATCCTAGAGATTTTGTAAATTGTGAAGATTCAACACAAATAACTGTTGCTAAATTAGTCGATGAAGAATGGGTTCCTGTTACTGAAAGAATTCCTAATGTTAAACAATTAGAAGGTGGTGGCTTACAAGTTGAAGTTTTAATTGAAGAAGAAGGGATTTATGCTGTTGTAAAAGAAACTCCTGAAATTCACCAGATTATGGTTGATAATGGAATTGATACTGGAATGGATTATTGTAAACCTTTAGGCTGTGGAAATTATAAAGCTTATTCTACCGACCCTTATAATGGGCAAGTAAAGGAAGATAATAAAATTACTTTCAATTTCTGTGGAATGGTTGATGGTTGTCAAGCTGGTGTTGATGATAGTTGTAGTCAAGAATGTTTAGAAGGATCTGATCCTAATTGTGCGCCTATTTGCACTAATGAGGGGGGAGATTGCTGTAACAAAAATTCTGATAATGTTTGTGATCCTGATTGTTGGATTAACAAATCAGATGTTTATGAAGAAATTGTTTATGCTGCAGTTGATCCTGATTGTTTGAAAGATAGTTATGTTGAAAAATATGTGTGGCTTAAAGATTATGAAGAATTAGAAAATAGTGATGATTTTGAATATTTAGAAATAACTGGAACTGTAAGCCAAGGCAGAGTAGATTATGGTAGAACAAAATGGACACCTATAGAAGAAGAATTTGATACGGCTAAATTATTAGAAGGACCAATAAGATTTAAAATCACAAATGATGAAAATGAAGGCATTTGGTTTTATAATTTTGGATATGAAGATCTTTTTGGTGTAGAACATAAATTATTTCCTTTGCATCCTTTGCCTAAAGATTTTGGAGCAATAGATGAGACAGGATTATCTACAGATAGAGGATTTGTAGAACATTCAGGAAGCATAAAAGGAGGAGCCAGATTAAAACTTCATGAATTAATGATTGCAGATCCTTATTTATTCTTTATAGCAAATGAAGATTCAGAAGATGGGGAGCAAGGGAAAATACAATTTGAATTACCCCCTACTGGTGTAAGAAAAATATTCTTTGATGTAGCTTCAGATGAAGATAGTGTACGTTCTAATTTTCAAGTTTTAGTTGGCGCAAGGAAAGGTGATGGAGATTCTGATAAAGACAATTATGATAACTATGTGGATTGTCATGATTTAAATCCGAATATTCATCCTTATGCAGATGAACTTTGTAATGGGTTAGATGATAATTGTAATTCATTTAATGTATATGAACCAATGTATGACAAAACAGTTGATGAAATATCAAGAGCCATTGGAAAAGATCCTTTTGTAGATAGTAATGGCTGGAAAAGAGAGAACAGAATAAGTTATCATTATCTTATGCCTTGTGAAGGATTTATACAATTTAATAAATTATCATCAGTAAGTTTTTTAGAAGTTTGGAAAAAAGAAAAGTGTTCAAATTTAATTGAAAACCAAAAACTGCTTAATTCTTGTGATGCTATTGATGCAAATGGTTTATGGGATAGCTATCAATCTGTTATTGCCTTGGGTGGGCCAGGGGCAGGCATGGAGCAAGCTGAAGATTATATTTCTTGTTATGGTTGGGGATGGCAGGGTTTAGCTTGTGGTGGTTGTGGTGAAGAAGAAGCATGCCATTGCATTGTTGGATCTCATTCTTCTTGTCAAATAGGAGCATTACCAACTATTGAAATGTGTAAAAAAGAAGCAAAAGCAATTGGTTCTTTTAAAGATAAACCAGCTACCACAACTGTTAATACTCTTCTTCAAGGAACAGCATTTAAAAATTTAGATGATTTTAAATATTTAGTTGGGGATGAAGTTTTAGAACAAATTAATCTTCCAGAGAATAGATTAGAATTAAAAGAAGGTGAAATGATTTGGGCATATAATTGGAAAGGATGTTGGCAATGTCATTCAGGTTTAGATAATGATAGCCCAGGAATAATAGGTTCTTGTAATAAAGGTGAAATTTCTTATGATGTTTTCTGCTATCCTAAAAAAAGAATCACAGAAGACAATCAAGATTACTATAAGTTATATGTTGATGAAAATGTAAAAGATTGT
>JAHIMK010000036.1 GCA_018896675.1 Nanobdellota archaeon | reverse complement strand
C
Source organism: Nanobdellota archaeon (assembly GCA_018896675.1). Classification (GTDB taxonomy): domain Archaea; phylum Nanobdellota; class Nanobdellia; order SCGC-AAA011-G17; family GW2011-AR17; genus JAHIMK01. The sequence goes on along the minus strand of JAHIMK010000036.1, from coordinate 3,301 downwards.
CTTAACCTATTACTTCTTTTAAACAAGTCCCCATCATTAGCAAACCTAACATCTTCTACAGAATAAACTAAGTGAGTATCATATTTTTTAACCATTTCTAATATTTTAGGAATAGCTTGCCTATTAGCAATAATAGATATCATTTTTACTAAACCCTTATTATCTTGGGCATCATAACTAATAAGAGGATAATTTGCTCTCTTTAATTTTTCTAATAACTTTGAAGCATCATTCCTTATATGAACTCTTAATAGTACTTTACCAACAGAAATTCTTTCTTCTAACCAAATTCCAATGTAAGTTCCTGCTGCAAAACCAAAAGCGTAAGCTAAAAAAGTATAAACATTGGATAAATTAGCCATTATTTGTCTAATTGCTGCAAGCCAAATTAATACTTCAAAAAATCCTAAAATTGGAGCCCAATGTTTAAAACCCCTTGAAATAAAAATGACTCTTATAGTACCAATACTTACATCTAAAATTCTTGCAAAAAATATCAGCAAAGGAATTAACACAAAAGTAAATGTTTCTGAATTAAAAAAGCTAATCACACCCATCTATTTATTAAAAATTTTTAGGCTTATAAATTTATCCTAATGTAAATCCCTATGTAAATAAACTTATAAATAAATAAATAAACTATATTTACATTAAAGGAGGTATTATTATGGCTAAAAAAGCTGCTAAGAAAAAATCTACAAATAAACCAACTAAAGCTAAAAAAAATCCTATAGGATTATTAATACTAGCAGGAATATTTATTGGATTTGGAGTTGGATTTTTAATAAATAATATAGCAATGGGATTCTTTTTTGGAATGGGCGGAGGATTCTTATTGACAGCAGTAATTACAATGTTAAGAAAAAGATCATAATTTGAAAAAAGATTATTTATTTAATAAATCCTCTAATTCTTTTTTCTTACAATCTAAGATTCTTTTAGATTCTTTTTCATCTAATTTACAACATAATGTAGCTGGCAAAGATCCAAATAGTCCAATAAATGTTGTAATCCCTGCCACAGAATCTATTGTTGATATAATCTCTTTTTCATAACCAAACAAATCTCCGACATCTACACCTAATTTATGACTCAAAAATGTCCTTAATCCTAAATAACTTAATGCAAAAATACTCGCTAAAGCTGGTATGGCAAAAAGATTCTTAGATTGAACATGATTCTTATATTGTTTTTCAACTTTTTTTACTTCATTTTTCTTTAATTCAATTGCTTTTAAAGATATTTCATAACTTGTTTCATCTATCATTCTTTCCTCCTAAAATTAAAATATAATCCTGCAATTAATGCACTAATACCTAAAAAACTTGAACTAATTAATCCTAAGATATTAGAAAATTTGGCATTTTTTAATTCTTTTGGAACTTTAGCATAATGTTGTTGTCGTGCATTTTCTACTTTAGCTATCATATGTCCTATATTCATTCTTTCATTTGCAAAAGTATTATTATCCACCTTTTTACCTTTATAATTTTCCATATCATTTTCATTTGGCAAAATAGAATCTAAACTAATTAAAATATCTTTAACATCTTGAAATTTATTTAATTTATTTTCTAATTTTTTTATTTTTGATTGTTCTATAGATAAATTAGCTCCTAAGTTATTCATTCCATTAACTGCTTTTTTCAAACAAATTTTTGCATTTTTAACATCTGGATGAACTGCAGGATGATAATCAGTTTTTACATTCCCTTCACTATCTGTAGAAACTGAAATTCTACTAGGAGTATAAACTAATTCATTATGTGCACAATTCAATAAATCATAAATGCTTTTTAATTTATTAGCTTCATTATAATCATAATGTTGGACTAATTTTGCTTCTGTTTCTTGTAAACCATTATATGTTGTAATAGTTGCTGGGACAGACCCTGCTAAAACTAAACTGCATAATCCTATTTGTAATAATTTTTTCATCTTAAGCCTCTGTGTATAATTTAGCAAACATAGAACCTAAAAAGAATCCTATTCCTGTTAAAATCATTGTTCTAATTCCTGATTTTGCAGCATTAGATGAACGAGTTATATTTGATACTTTAGATTCTTTTTTTTCTAAATATTTAATAGATAAATCATAAACTTCTGCTGATATTGAATCTTTAATTCTATCTAAGTCTTTTTTTGTATCTTCTATTTTTGCTTCAAGATTTTTTTTCTTTTGAGGAGTTTCTATAAAAGAAATTAAAGTTGCATAAATTGTTGGTGCCAATAAACAAACAGGAAAGGCAATATCTGTAACAGTTTCAGGTAAATATGGTTCTACACCTAAATTCTTCATAGAACCTGCTACAAAACTAGCACCAACTGGAACAAAATAATACAATACAAAATTCCTAAATTTGCTCATCCAAATATCTCCTTTCTAATTCTTCTTTTTCATATTTTTTATATAATTCTTCTAAAGTTTTTTCACCAAAAAATTCATCCAAGATAACTCCTAAAGCATACCCTGCAAAACCTGTAGCTAAAGGAACAATTAAAGTCCCATTTACAACTGCTTCTTTCATAAAATTCCAATAAATAGAATCATTAGCATTATAAATAAATATTGATGGAGCCATAGCACCAGCTACTGCACCAACTTTCCTACAAGAATTTATTTCCAATGTTAAAATATCTCCTAATCCTTTACCACTTTTAGTCAAGGTTGGAGTATATTTATTTCCTTTTTCTTTAACCCAATCATTTAGTTTTTTTCTTAAATTTGCCATTTTACTAAGAATTCTTGATTAAACCTTTATTTATAAATATTTCTATATTTATCACTAAAATAAGGTAAATAACTAAAAATTTATCCATGTTATTATTTTCTTGTTGTCATATATGGCCCGGCGTACTTTAACGACTAAATGCTCATGTTGTTGATTAGAAGCAGGTTTTAGTTCAATATTGTGTAGTTTCCAATTAAATTCTTTCATAATTTTATCTAAGTTAGAATATTTATTTTTCATTAATAGATTGTATCTTTCATAGTCTTTTTCTAACTCTAAAAAGAAAGCCATACTATCTCTAATCTTAAATACAGATTTTAAACCTTCTTTTAATTTGTTCCAAAAACCTTTAATTTCTTTAGGAATGCCATCTTCTCTTAAAAATAATAAATTAGACAAATCCACATCTAAATTTATGGATAAAAGACTTTTATTCCTTGATGGGATAGGAATACCCCGCAGCTTGCTGCGGAATTATTTAACCACTTGCCACTTGACAAGGATGCGAATAAGGTTTATAAATTCCTTTCAGTTTTTTGTGAATAGGTGATTTGATATTTTAAAGACAT
>JAHIMK010000035.1 GCA_018896675.1 Nanobdellota archaeon | reverse complement strand
TGCTCTCGCATTACCCTCTCTGCCATAAAACAGAACTAGTATTTATTTTTTTGCTCGGTTTTCTGAACATTTTTCCGGAATTATTGAAAAAGCAATTCATCTCACGACTAAAGTAGTGAGTTTTCTTGCTATAAAAATAAACTTTAGATTTCTAAAGATTCTTGCTTTAATTTTTTTAATTGCTCTGGTTTTGTATAAATCCATTGTATGCCCTTAGGGCCATAAATTATTTTTCCGCTTTCCCAAAGGTAATGTAAAATTATTTTTAATGTTTGATGCATAATTTGTTTAGGTAATTTATTTTTTAATTGTGATAATTTTAAAGGCATATCTTGATTTTTTTCTAAAATCTTTTCTACCATAATAACGGTTTTCAGATTAGGATATCTTTCAATTTGTATAGTTTTAGTCTTTTGCATTTTATATCAATTGATACTTTTTATTTATCTTTTGATATATAAATCTTTCTTTTTCCAAATAAATATAAACTTTAGATTTCTAAACTTTCTTATGCCGGTGTCGCATAATCTGGTAGTGCGTCAGGTTCGAAATTATATTACGAGTTCCCTGATTTCCGCAAGGATATGTAGGTTCAAATCCTACCGCCGGCGTTCTTTTATTTAGAACTTTTAATGTTATTAAGAAATTTATTGACATCATTTACTAGCTCTTTTGTTATTGATATAAAGACAACCTTGTCATCTACATTGCCATATTGGTGTGCTATGATATTTCTCATTCCTTTTGCATCTTTTAATCTGTCCGCAAGCTCATCATTAATTACACCTTCTTTAGCAAGAATATCAAAAGCTTCCCTATCATCTTCTGGAATCTTAAACTTTCTGTCTTTTATAATCAAAAAAGTTAAATCAATACTAGCTTCAATTATTTTTTCAAAATATCTTTCGCATGCAGCTTTAATTTTAAAATCATGAATATAATCTTCAAAATTATAAGGCATAAATTCTATTAGTTCTTTAAGATAATTTTCTAGCTCTTTTATTTTTTTCTTTATCCTTTCTTTTGTAGATTGTTTTGCCTTGAGCATCTATTTCTTTCCTTATTTTTAAGGGTAAATGGTTGTATATCTGTATGTCTAGCTTTTCGTTAACATTTCCTAAAATATGCTTTCTGAAGAGTGTAGCATCATGTAAATTTATTTTATCAAACTCTACTGCTAAGTCTATATCAGATCTTAATGTTAATTCTTTATTAACTAATGAGCCAAATAATATTATCCTCAGGATTTTTTTTGAATTATTATTTTTGAGAATAATCTTCTTTGCTTCTCCTATATGTCTTTTTATAATTGCCCCTTTTTTTAGCTCAAAATTTTCACTGAACTTAGAAATATCTCTAATAAACCTGAATTTTTGTCTTATATCTCTTGAAAGCCTATTTTTTTCTGACTGTGTAAGATTGACTCCAAGTAACTGTTTTTCAATTATTTTGATTTCCTTCTGACCAAATACTTTCCTTGCAAGTTTGTTTTTCTGTAAAAATCGTGTTAAATCCATATTATAACCATTATTTAGGTTATATTTAAAACTTATGGTGAAAATTTATAATAAAAATGAGTTTATTTTACCAGAATAATTTTACATAAACTTTATAACTTAATAAAAAACTGAAAAAATAAAATGTTAGAAGCTTTAGTAACAGGATCTACAGGATTCATTGGAAGCCATTTAGTAGAAGCTTTGTTAGATAAAGGCATTAATGTCAGATGTTTGTTAAGAGAGAATAAAAGCAATGAAAAATATCTTAAAAAATTAGATGTTCAAAAGTTTTATGTCAAGAATTATTCTGTTGAAGAATTAAATAAAAGCAAAGCTTTAGAAAATATAGATTATATATTCCATACAGCCGGGGTTACTAAAGGGATTAATTTTAATGATTTTAAAGATGGCAATTACAAACCTACTTTTGCTTTAGTACAAAGTTTATTAGAACAAAAAAATTCTGATTTGAAACGTTTTGTTTATCTTTCTTCAACAGCAGTTGCCGGACCATCTCAATCATTAAATGAACCTATTGTTAATCCTGAACATGTAAGTTTTATAGAACATTATGGTGCAAGTAAATATCTTGGAGAATTGGTTGTAAAAAATTCTAGATTACCTTATACAATCTTAAGACCTGGCGGAGTATATGGTCCAAGAGACATAGATTACTTTAATCTGTTCAAATCAATACGCAAGAGAATAAATCCTTTTTTTGGAAACAAAAATAAATATCATGCCATAATTCATGTTAATGATTTGGTTAAAGGAATTATGGATGCAACTTTTAGTGATAAATCTGCATACCAATATTACTATTTATGCAATGATGAACCTGTTTCTTGGGAGGCTTTGCAATCTGAAATAGTAAATGCGGTAGGTAAAAAGGTTTTCACAATTAATTTTCCTTCCTTTTTTATGGATATGGCTACTTTTTTTGGAGAATTATATTCAAAAATATCAAAAAAACATTCATTATTGAACAAACAGAAATTAATGCTTTCAAAGCCAGATTATTGGATTTTTTCAAATGAAAAAGCTAAAAAGGACTTTAATTTCAAGCCATCTATTAGTCTTGAGGAAGGTGTTAAGGCAACATATAATTGGTATTTGCAGAATTATTGGTTTTAGATAAAACTTTTAGCCGTTTTCTTTAAAATTATTTATTTTCAATCTTAATCTTTTTTATAATTATATTACGAGGGGCAAAATTGAACTTAATTCCTGTTAGTTTCCCTACGACTGAAAGAAGGAGAGCGTAGCGTGGCAAAATCCAAAGTATTTTGAGTTCAGAATTAGGGCGTATCTAATATTAACTTTCAAGTAGCAAAAAATACAAAAGATTTATAAAGAGTAGCTTTATCTCTTTTATTATGAAAGAACAAACTAAAGGGAGAATTGTAAGTACACTTGTTCCAGAAACTTTTTTGTTAGGAACAAAACTTGGAGATTGGTATGAAAAGAATCCCCATCATAGATTTGATGAAGGAGATATTCTTATTCTTAAAAATGGAGAATTTGGATATGGAATAAGACCAGTAGCAGTTGTTAATGGTTATGAAGTAAAAGAGGATTCGTTTGGAAAAAAAGCCGGAAAATATGATATTACAATGTATAGAGATGAACAAGGGGATTTTTTTCAGTGGATGCGACAAAATGAAGTTCCACAAGGTGTTGAAAGAATAGTTGGTGAACACGAGATTCATTTTAAATGGAATATTGAAAATCAATTCAAAAAAGTTCCTGTAAATTCTGTTGATGAAGCATTAGCTCTTTATGCAAGTAGAGAAGTAGAACAGCAAGAAATCAAGCAGTAATAAATGGCATGCTTATTTCTGTGTTGAATATGAACCTCAAAAGAAAGTTAAAGTAAACTTTAATGTCTTAGGTATTGATTTAGGGCTGCATCATTTTTATGCAGACAGCGATGGCAATATAG
>JAHIMK010000126.1 GCA_018896675.1 Nanobdellota archaeon | reverse complement strand
CCATTATTCAATAACGGATGTCAACGGATGTCACAGGAACAAATATGCGGTGACAGAAAAATACCTGATCCAGCCCAAAAAGAACCGCAGCGTCTGCTGAAAATCGGACAGCAGCAAATCCTTCCTGAACAGACTGTCATGATGCCTGTCATTCTCCGCGGCGGACATGGCCTAAAACGGCTGCGCCTGGACATCGCCTTCGATAAAAATCAGTTGGATTTCTCCCATATCCGGAAAACAAGGCAGTCGGAAGATTTTGATGAATTGAACGGGGAAATTATCGCCGACGGGGTGCTCCGCATCACGGGAGAGCACAGCAGGGGAATCCAGACGATTCCGACCCCGCATCATTCAGGCGGGTGGAGATCTCGGGTCCTTTCGAATCGAATAAAAGGATCAGACGACGGAAAGGGGATAATCCATACTCTGCCACAAGCCGTGCAGATTACAGCGGGTTCTTGCGATCAGCGGATGAGCATGCTCTACGGCTACGGTCAAGGTGACTTTAGGTTCCGTCAGACGGGGCACAAAATCAACCCGCGCCAGGAATGTTTCTCCCGAGTAAAGCTCCAGCCACTCAATAAAATGGGCATTTTCGTTGGGATGCTTGAGGTATTTCCCAACCTCGATGACGACCTCAAAAGGCTGCCCTTTTTTCACTTCGGACGGCGCTTTGATGACGGGCGTGTGTTTTTTATCGAGATCCGTCATGTCGGCGGTTCCGGCTGATTTGGCCTTGTTGATTCCACAAAAAAGATCGTCTCCACAACTCATTTGACACTCCTTTTATTATTGAGGCGGCCGGTCATTTATCGTCTTTTTTCCCAGGCTTGTCTTTTTTATAAAAATCCAAACATTCCAAACTGCAGTAATGCTTAACGTATTCCTCACCCTCCGCGGTCATCGCCGCCGATTTGGGGATATCCTTCTTGCAGACGTGGCAGGTGATTTTTTCTTCCGTCATATCTCCTCCTTCTTCGTTGGGCATTGACTGTATTTATACCATTTGCTTTTCGTCAATTCAAGACGGAACCGGAAGGATAATCACAGGGACTCAAAATCAAATTTCTGATTTGTGCGGCGGATGTGGCCGAAATAAAGATCGGGATCATGATTGAAGGCCACAATCCAATCCCGGGAAGAGACCTTTTCGTAGAGCCTTTCTTTGGTTTGGAGGGTGTCGAGAGGAAAAAGATCGTAGCTCATGATGTAGGGCAGTCCGACATGAGCCGATGTAGGGACGAGGTCGCCGAGGAAAAAAACGGTTTGATATCCATCCGTGATGCGGACACATTGATGGTGGGCGGTGTGACCTTCGGCGATCACCACATCGACACCGGGTGTGATAGACGTATCACCATCGATGAGTTGCAGCACGCCGGCCTCTTCAAGCGGAACAAAATTCTGTTTGAGATAACTGGCTCTGTCCCGGGGCGTCGGGGATACCGCGGCCTCCCACTCCCCTCTCTGTATGATGTATCGGGCATTCGGAAAAGCGGGCACAATTTCTCCATCGGCATTTTTGACCGTATTTCCGCCGCAGTGGTCGAAGTGGAGGTGGGTGTTGATGACAAAATCGATGTCCTCAGGCTTCACTTTCAGTTTTTGAAGCTCCCCCATCAAGCCCGGCTCACGCTGGATGGAATAAAATTCGTAATATTTCGGTTTGAGAATTGTTCCGATCCCCGTTTCGACGAGTATCAGGGCATCCGGTGTGCGAATAAGCAGCGAATTAAGACCCAGTCTGATCCGATTGTCCCCATCGGCCGGCATCAGTTTCTGCCAGAGCACTTTGGGAACGACACCGAACATGGCGCCACCGTCGAGATAAAAAAATCCGTCTCGCAGCCCCGTCACCGTGATATTTTTCATTTGGATGATGTTTTTGTTGTCTGTCATTGGTGTGTCCATTTAATAATAGGATATTCCACTCTTTTAAAGATGATATTCTATCATACGACCTTTGAATCCGAAGTCCAAATCTTTATGTTTTTAGGAACCAGAGTAAATAGCGTTTCCCCAAGAAAACAAAGTAATTCCCTTTATGCACCAGTAGTCAGAATTAGGCGAGTTTAAGCAAAATCTGTGACACCGGCGTTACACGGATGGAGGAGTCTGGGAAGAACCAGCATGAGTTGAGGCAAATCCGGACAAGGACCTACCATCCCATGACTTGACATACCGACATTTCAGATATCTGAATTGACAGAGACCTTTGATTTATAAATACTTTTAGGGGGGATAAATGACAATTCATGATGTTGAGCATATTAGCTGCCCAAAATGTAATGAAGAAACATTTAGACGACTTGATATCCACAATAATCACATACTTTGGAAATGTAAAAGATGCTCCTATACTGAGACAGAAAAATTATTCCCCATAAGAAAAAAAGTTATATATTTGGATCAGTTTGTATACAGTCTATTTTTAAAAAGCTCAAAAAAAGAAGATAAATGGAAAAAACTTGGTGATAAATTAAATGAATTAATTGAAGATCAAATAATTGTCTGCCCATATTCAACTATTCATCAAACAGAGACTGAATTTTATAAAACTTACTTCACCGAATTAACTAAATTATACAGAAAATATTCTTTGGGAATCGAATTCAATCATCCATTTGAAATAGAACAACATCAACTAATTCATTCTTTAAATAACTTCTTATACAAAAAAGAGTCTTCAGCCTATAAACCTATTTGGAGGCATGGTATTGAGAAAGATCCCCACCAGTGGGCATCAAGACTGTCATTGTTTGTGAATATTAATATTAATTTAAGTGAGATTAATAGAGCAGAAAAATTAAAAAAAGAAACATGCAAAAAAATTCAAAAACGATATGATGAAATTTACAAAGAGGAAATGAAAAGTTTCAATAAAGATTATGATATTGAGAAAGGTTTTCTTGCAGAAGTCATCATAAGCAACCATAGAAAAAATGAAGAGCTTACGAGAGATATCATGTTGGGAAATAGGCCAATGGAGGCATATTTTGAATTACTAAATGACCATGTCGAATGGATGCTGCCTCAAATTAATGCCTCTGGAGAAAAAAACTCAAATCCATTTAATATCTTGATTGAATTTCTTTCATCAGAAGAATTTTATCAAACTCCTTACGTAAGAATTTGGGCATATTTATTCGCAGCTCTTGATCAGAAGGTTAGGGCAAGTGGTCGAAGAGCTCAAGAAGGCGATTATTATGACATAAGGGCAATATCTAATTTTTTGCCTTACTGTGATGTTATGATTATAGATAATGAATTTAGAGGTCTTCTTGAAGAAAGAGGAGCACCTCTCACAATGGAATTCGACACACTAATTATTTCTGGTAAGACTCTTGATTCTTTGTATAATCATTTTGCTAAATGGATCGCATCTACGGATACAGACAAAATTAGGGATGTTTATAATAACCTTGATCGAGACTCCTTTTTTTAAGAAAATCTATAGCGAAATATTTGTAAGTCGTCAAATGGTTTCGGACTTTGTTGCTAATTTCTTAAGCTAAAGATTCTGAAATTTCTAATGCATATGTCTGATTTTCATGTTAGGGGATTGAAGCGTTTAGTCATTAAGGACATTTAGTTATTAAGGACTTGGTCAAAGATGGAAGGAGTGATAAAAAGAGATCATCTGAGATCCAGCAATTAACGGGGGATATTAATTCAAATTAACAACGAGTTTTCTAATGAAAAACACTGAAGATATAACACCCAAAAAAGGAAATTTCTTTAAACGAAAATGGCGTTATATTAAGATCTATCGAAAAACAATATTTTGGTATCTAAAGTTAATTGGAATTCTTTTTCTTGAGATATTGATAATTGTCATAAGCCGTAACTTCTCCCTTTTAAATCTCGATAAAGAGATGTTTTATTGGCTGTTTGCAGCAACT
>JAHIMK010000034.1 GCA_018896675.1 Nanobdellota archaeon | reverse complement strand
TAAACGGCGCTACCGCAGGAAGTGCGGTAAGTAACGCTTTGGGAGATGAAAGGTTGCTTTCGTCAATGAACCAAGAACTCTCTTTGCATTCAATCTAATGGATGCCCCACAGCTTGCTGTGATTGGGAGGCTTCACTTTTAAAAATAAGAAATAATTATTCTTCTAAGTCTTTTTCTTTAGTTTCTTCTACAACTTTTTCTTCAGAAGTTTCAGTAGGATTATCTTTGCTTTTTCTAAAAGCTAAAATTCCAATTAGACCTATAATTAATAATCCAGCAAATAGGAAAGTTCTTTTATAATTGCTTCTTGTATCTGTTACAACCATCCCTTGTCCTTCTGGGATTTCAGTAGATTGTTGTTCTAAAGCAATGGCAATCAAAGTAACTCTCCGGTCTTCACTAATTTCAATAATATCTAAAGCCAAATCATCCCATTCATCTTGATTCAAATCAACATAAACAACATTATCTAAACCAAAAAAGGGAACTTGTTGTGCCTGACCTTTATAAGGATAAATATTAAGTTTAATTTTATTATTATCTCTTGAAATTTCTTTAATTCTTAGGAAATGGTCTGCACCTAATAAACTAAATTCGACTACATCTCCTTCTTCCAAAATAATTCCTTGATTAGGTTCAAGAGAAAAGTCTTTAAAATAATATTTCTCTGCAGCAGATACTAATGAGGCTGCTAAAAATATCAAAATTAATATTGCTAATAATTTTATTAGTTTCATAAAAGAAAATGAATAGATGACTATTTATAAAACTTTTGCTACAATGATTCGTAAGTAAACCCCTTTTCTATTGCTTCTTTTTTATCATAAAAGCGCTTTATATCAAATAGGTATAGATTATTGAGTTTTTTAGCTAAATATTGTAATTTAATAGATTTAAACTCATTATGTCCTTGAGCAACAATAACTGCATCTAAGTTTTCATTAATATCTTCAAAATTAACCTTGGAAATTCCTAAATTTTTTTCAATTTCTTCTTTTGTAAGCAGAGGATCTAAACCTATAACATTTACTTGAAAACTCTTTAATTCATCAATCATTTCTTTAACCTTACTATTTCTCATATCAGAAACATTTTCTTTGAAAGTTAAACCCATAACTAAAACATTACTCTCTTTTAGGACTTTGTTATTATTATTTAAATTTTTAAGAACTTGGTGTGCAATGTGTGTTGCAATCCTTTCATTGACTTCCCGGCCAGATAAGATAACTTTTGGATAATATCCTTTTTGTTGAGCTATTTCTGTTAAATAATAAGGATCAACACTGATGCAATGTCCTCCAACTAAACCTGGATGATAATGATGGAAATTAAACTTTGTTCCTGCAGCTTCCAAAACTTCGAAGGTATCGATATTTAATTCATGAAATATTAAACTTAATTCATTGATTATTGCTATATTTAAATCTCTTTGAACATTTTCTGTAATTTTAGCTGCTTCTGCTACTTTAATTGAAGTGGCTTTGTATATCGGGCAAATTTTTGAATACAAATCAGCAACTTTATCTAAAGTTTCTGGATCCATGCCAGATACTATCTTAATTGTATTTGTTAATGTATGTAACTTATCTCCTGGAACTATACGTTCTGGACTATAGGCTATCTTCCATTTTGAGCCACATTTTTTATTTGAAATTTTTTCTATTATTGGCTGACAAATTTCTTCAGTTGTACCTGGAGAAACTGTTGATTCATATATGACTATGGCATTATCTTTTAAGTTTCTTCCAATAATTTCTGAAGAACTTTTAATATAAGAAAAATCTGGTTTTTTTGCTTTATCAATTGGTGTAGGTACAGCAACAATAATATAATCTGCTTCTTTTAATTTTGTTTCATCAGAAGTAAAAGTTAAATTAGGATGTTTTAGCTTTATCACATCAACTTCGTTTGTTTTGTCAATCCCTTGGTTAAGTTCATTAATTTTGTCTAAGTTTATATCAAAACCTATTATTTGGTAATGTTTGGCTAATTCTACTGCCAATGGCAATCCAACATAGCCTAAACCAACAATCCCTGTTATCATACAGGCAGTTAATCATTTGCTATTTATATTTTTATTCCTTGATGGGATAGGAATACCCCGCAGCTTGCTGCGGAATTATTTAACCACTTGCCACTTGACAAAGATGCGAATAAGGTTTATAAATTCCTTTCAGTTTTTTGTGAATAGGTGATTTGATATTTTAAAGACAT
>JAHIMK010000033.1 GCA_018896675.1 Nanobdellota archaeon | reverse complement strand
TATTGTCAAATAAGTATAATTTTGACTGGAAGTATCTACATAGATTGTTTTGCTTGTAGTTCCATCACTATGTGTATTACTATAACCATAATTTGTTAAAATTCTATTCCAACTTGTTCCATCATTACCAGTATATTCTACTAAATATTTTACTGGATAATAACCAGATTGTGCTGACCAATTGACAGTAATATTCCTACCCTGAGGTGTTTCTCCACCAATAGGATTTACCATGTAAGTTGGACCGCAGTCACCAGCACCATAATCAGCAGCAGGAACGTTTTCATTATAAAGATTACCATGTTGTTCTAAAATTCCTGTATGTTCTACTTCTGAAACACAATAATTGTTGCCAGTAACATTACCATTAAAACCATAAATACCTCTTAAATGATTTAACCATATATTGTTATTAGTAGCATTATTGTACAAGTAAACTCCATCAACATAAGGTGTATTGAAAATATTTCTAGTTATATTATTATTTACTGCATTCATCCCATAAGGATTAATAATCATTACAGCTTGATCAGTAGTTGATAAGTTATTATAGGCAATAATAGTATTATTCAATCCATAAGATAAATATAAAGGATATCCATTAGATAAATGAATTTGATTATAAGATATATTTGAATAATAAAGGTTCATGAGAATAATCCCAAACCCTCCTCCACTTTGGGTATCGGTAATATTATTATAAGTAATGATATAGTTTTCATGATAACTATCTGCTATTGAAGGGATAATGATTCCATAACTATTTGTACCAACTAAATTAAGAATATTTTTAGTTACAATAGTATTATTAACATTTCCAACTAAATAAATAAGATAACGAGTAGCAGCACCATATGATGTAATATTGTTGCCTTGGATAGTACTATTAATTGCCGCATTAAAATCAATACCATAACCAACTCCAGATGCTTTATTTATTGTAATATTATTTCCTAAAATAGTCATATTAGTTGAAGAGACTATTTCTAGAGCATATGATGATGTTGTAGTTACATCATTATATTCAATTCTGGTATCTTTACTGTAAGCATATATGGCATAAGAAGTTCCTCCTTTTGTTACATTCAATTTATTTCCAATAATTGAATGGTTAGAACCAGTTAAATAAATACCATAACCTACCGCAGTATTATATTCTGTAAATGAATTATCTATAATTGTTATATTTGTTCCTTGAGCCATAATCCCATAACTTGTTGCATTAGTAGAATTAGAATTTTCTACTCTTGAATTTTCTACCGCACTTGTAAGGTATAAATTAGTTCCAAAATCTATTATGGTACAATTTCTAATAGTTATGCTATCTTTTGCAGAAAGAATCCCTATGCCTGAGCCATTACCATTAATTGTGCTCCCATAACAATCAATAGTTATTCCATCTGCATCTAGAACTATTGCTGCACTTGAAGAGCTAAACGAATCTTTATACATTGTTATTGTTTCAGTGGCAGCCCAAGTTCCAGCTTCTTTAATAATAATAGTTTGATTAGTATAACTCTCTTCTCTTAAAGCCAAATCTAAATCCTGGTACTCACATTCATTTGGATTAGAGCATACAAACCCATTGTTTGATCTTTTTGAAAAATTGCCATCATACTCAGCTATATTATTCAAAGAATCATTAGCATAAACAGTATAATAAACTGTTCCATTTGTAAAAGAAGCATTTATCGGAATACTTACCTGCCATAACCCATCAATTAGCGACATGAACCAAGTGCCTATTTTTATTGCAGCTTCCTTTGTTGTTTTCCATATTGTTATCCATACGCCGGAAACTCCACTTAACATATCAGTAACATTAAATCTTAAAGTTAAAACAGAACCTTCTGATATTGAACCGCTATGCGAATCATTGACTAATTTTATCCAATCATCTGTTACATTAGTCGTTTGGTTGATAAAAACAATTCCTGGAGCTGTACTATCCAGAGTAAAAACTCCGCTTGTGTTTACAGTTGCATTAACAACGCCGTCATTTGGAGTTATCTTTATTTTGTAAGTGTTGTTATCAGTAAAGCTTGTAACGTCCCAAAAATAATTAGTATATCTTAGTTCAATATCACTTATTTCGATGTATGTAGGATCTCCGTCATAAAGTACATTATCATTGTAGAATCTAATAGGTAATGAGCAATTAGAAGATGCTGGATTCCCACAGCCAGCAAGCCAACTGTTTATTCCGGAGATGTTGGTTATTATGATTTCTTCATCAGGCTCAAATCCAAAGAAGTCATAGAATTCAAGATTAGTGTCGTTGGCCACATCTATCTCAAAGGAGTATCCCACGCTTCCTCCACCACCAAGGTTTTTTACCTTAAATGAAAGCCTGGTGACATTCGCGACTTTAGGCACATTCAAATAAGTATAATTTTGACCCAATCCATTATCACCATCGGGGACTGCCAGAATTATGCTTGAGCTGCTGTCATTAAGCATGGTTTCTAAACCATAATTATTCAACAATCTTGTCCAGCTTGAACCACTATTAAAACTATAATCAATATTATAGCTTATCGGCAAGTAACCAGATTGAGGAGTCCAGTTTAAGCTTAAGTTTGTACTATAAGCTCCGCCAGCAACTGGATTTAAAAGTTTTACTCTACCACAATCTGTTAAAGGAATATAAGCTGTAGGAGTGGTTTCATGGTAAAAGTTACCAAATTGTTGTTCCAATCCTGTATGCTCGATGTCTGAAACACAGAAATTGTTGCCAGTCAGGTTTCCCAAGAATCCCTTGTTTTCCTGCAGATGATTCAGCCAGAAGTTATTGTCATAAACATATTCAGGGTTGCTGCTGCTCAAATTGATACTGCTGTACTTGCATATTGTCCTTGTTACATTGTTAAATCTTAAACTTTTAGTGCCTGCATCCATTAAAATACAGCCATAAGAAGAAGTAATATTATTTTCACTCAGTACATTATGCCCTGAGGAATTATAGATGAAAGCAATACCATAAGCATCCTTTGAAGTGTTAATGAAATTATTTACTATATGGCTGTTATTAAACTTTGACAATAAAATTGATGGTCCACTTGTTGAAGTTATCATAGTATTATTTGTTATTGTGATATTCTCATTGATTACTGTAGCATAACCGAATGCAGGCAGGTCTGCTATATGCAATGCACCAAATGTTTGTGTGCCTGAGTACTGAGTAACTATGGTGTTATTGGCGATTGTAATATTTTTAAAAGTGCCTGCAGTAAATAACACACCTATAACATTACTACCATTCAACCGCATTTCATTGTCATTAAAAGTAGTATTAATTAAACTGGTAGTAGCCATTATGCCTACTGGCAAATTACATTCTGAACCGTTCGTAACAATCAGATTTTGGTAAATTCTGATGTCAGCGCTATTATAGCCCATATCAATGCCTCTACTTAAGGTGCCGCCGACATTGCAAGTGGTTATATTGTTTGCATAAATAAAAGTGCCAACATTAACACCGGAATCAATGCCCTTAGCATCATTGCCTGTAACATAAAAAATATTCCTGCTAATATTGTTCCCATTTTGACTATGTGCTTTAAAAGCAGTAAATGATGATGTGCCAAAATTAGTAATATTATTGCCAACAATAACATTGGCTCCATTTGTGAGGGAAACAGCACTCGTGCTAGACATATTAAATATCGTGTTATTTAATAGCGTAGTATTACCTTGATTAGAGCCAGACATAACAGCTTGTGCATAAGCTTCAATCCTGCAATTCTTGATTGTAATCTTTTCATTATCTAGAAAAAATGCCCAGTTGCTGCCATTATAATTTAGACTATGGCCTCTGCAATCTAATGTTATGTTTGCAGTATCAATAGAGAAACAAGATTCATAGTTACTAGAAACGCCGTAGATATCATTCATTAGCCAGTATTCCTTATTAGCTTCCCATCCTGAAATTTTACAAGCTGATAAATAACCAATTATATTGGATAAAGGCAGGTAATCTTTGTTGTTAACTGTTTGGGTAATATTATAAGCTATATCGCAAATTCCATCTTTGTCTGTATCAGTACAAGAAGGATTATCAGACCAATAGTTTCCTCCAAAGTAAGGTCCTCCTAAGATATTTGTTCCTAATGTTTTAGTTGTATTCCACCTGTTGGCATTAGCATCTACTGTGTTTGCATCATAGGCATTATAGGTATTGACTAAAATATTATTATAAATTAGATTATTTTCAGAAGCTGTAGCTTCATCAACATAAATATAAATCCCATATTCGCCCACTGCATCTCCGTTATTAGAAATATTATTATTTCTTATGATATTGTTGTCATTTCCGTCCTCTTCTATTATTATTCCATGAGAATAAGTAGCTCCTTTTGCAGAATTAGTAATATTGCTGTTTTCCAACATATTGTAGTCTCCAGATAAACTTACCCCATGAGATGCAGAAGAATCAATATCCATATAATTTAAAGAGATATTATTGGTAAAAAGACTTAAGACAATACCCTTTTTGGCAGAATTATGGACTTGTGAATTAGTTATTTGTGAATGATTTGTATAACCTAAAGAAATAGAATAACTACTAGTAGATTTTATATTAAGATTATTAATTGTTAAATTCCGTATATAATCTGTAGAACTTCCAAAAGAATAAATTGCAATACCAAAATCAGTAATTACGCAATTTTTAATATTAACATTATCAGCAGAGCCATTTAATGAAAAACCATAATCTGTAAGAGTTTCACCACCATCAATAGTATATCCTTGACAATCAATAGTTATTCCCGGTTGATCAATGTTCAACATACACCCTGAAGTTGTTGAGATATTATTGGCAACCAAATAATAAGTATTAGCTGTCCATCCAGAAGTTTTGCAGCCAGTTAACAAATTATCTTTTGAAAGTGGCAGGTAATCTTTGTTGTTAACAGTTTGGGTAATATTATAAGGCACATCACAAATGCCATCTCCGTTTGTGTCACTACAGGACGGGTTATCAGAAAAATAATTTCCCCCAATATAAGGTCCACCAAGAATATTTGTTCCTAAAGTTTTAGTAGTGTTCCACCTGTTGGCATTGGCATCAACTATATTTGGATCGTATGCATTATAAGTATTATAAAAAATATTATTGTAGATTAAGTTATTGTCAGCAGTTGAATCAAAATATAAACCATATTCTCCAGCAGCATTTCCATTATTGGAAATATTATTATTATTTATATTATTATTATCAGCCAAAATATGTAAACCATGTAAAACGGAATTAGTTATGTTGCTGTTTTGGAAAGTATTGTATATTACTCCTAATCCTAAATATATTACTGAGGCACTAGTAGTATTAAAGGCATCAATATAATTAAATGAAGTATTTTTTGAATAAGTGGAAAGTATACTATACCAAATAGAGTTATAGATTTTAGAATGACTTATTTGTGAATTATTTATATAATCTAAATTTATGCCTACACTACTGCTAGATTGTATATTAACATTCTTCACAGTCAAATTCTCAATATTGTCAGCAGCAGTCCCTACAGCTTGAATTGCTCTACCAAAGTCAATGATTGTACAATTATTTATTACAACATTATCAGCAGAGCCATTTAATAATGAAAAACCATAATCTGAGGTTCCACGATCGCCATCAATAGTGTATCCCTGGCAGTCAAAGGTTATTCCCGGTTGATCAATTTGGAAGCAAGTTACAGTTGGAGTAAGACTAGTATCTAAACAATAAACACTGTTTGCAACCCAGGCTGATGTTTTACAAGCTGACAAAGTATAATCACATACAAGAGGGTCATAAGCATAAGCAACTTCATCACCAAACTCAAACCTCAAAGTAGCATAACCTGCAATCAACACATTATTAGTTAAAAAAGCAGTTCCATTACAAGAATAATCAGGCACATGTAAAGCTTTTATAACAATGCTGTCAGATTCACTTAGCGAATTATAAGAGATTAAAGAATTATCTTCTTTTACTAAATATAAAGAATCTTTCAATGAATCATTGCCGCATTTTAAATCAATGAATTTCATCTCATCATTATTTGTTGTATTTAAATCTGTCAAAAACTCTGTCCAGTTAGTATTATTAACGCCAGATATTGTCAAATTGGCAGTGCCATTGGTTATAAAATTAACAATCCAATCATCTCCATCTTTTAAATAAGTATAAACATTCAAGATTTCTATGGAAGCTCCAGCATAACCGCTGAAGCCGTCCACAGAAAATGTCAAAGAGCTACCATCTTGTACAAATGGTATAATAGTAGGTACCCACTCCCCACCACACTGGTTCTCTTTGAAGTCCCAATTCTCACACCTAATTATGAAATCTACCTTGCCATTAGTTGGAAGAGACAAAGTAGCATTATCCAACAAAGTATTGCTCATTGCAAAAACATCTGTTCTCAAATTAACTTTTTGCAAATCAGAAGTAAATACTGAATCAATTTTAATTATCCCTATATCCTCAATAGAAATACTTTGTTCTAATCCATTTAATTGAACTGAAATAATTCCTGAACTGCCATTGATTTCAAATTCAATATTCTCAACAGTTGAATTATCTATCTTCTTCAATTTCTTAACATTCTTTATCTTGACTTTATCTTTATTCTTTCCAAATTTCTTTGATTTATCAAATTCAACATCTTCATTAATTAAATTTGTACAAACCAATTCAGAAGTGCAAACTTGTTCACTAACTTCTGTACAATTAGAAACTATTTCCTCAAAACAATTATCTTTACATTCAAAACTACAAGTTTGGTTACAAGTTTTTTGAGTTACATTATTGCAAACTTCAACAACTTCATCAAAACAAGATTCATTGCAAACAGAATTGCAATTAGTTACATTATTACAAATGTTTCCACAAACAGTTTCATTTCCAATCAAAGTACAATTAACTTGCTGGCATGTTTGGTTTACAACACAAACATCTTTACAGGTTTCATTGCAAATAGATATTGTTTCATTTGAACAGATTAAAATAATTTTATCAAAACAAGTTTCATTGCAAACATCACTGCAGCTTTCATTGCAATTTTGTAAAGTTATGTTTTCGCAAATAATTTTAGGTTTATCAACACAAGTTACAACTTCTTCACAAAGTTCATTATCAAAAACAAAATCAACTTTCTTGCTTTCAACTAAAAAGCCATCAACAATTATGTCAACATAAATTTCACCAGATTTATTCAGATTGAACTTTCGTAAATCAATAATTATTTTTCCATCAAATATAAAATTAAGCAAAGGCAGGTCCTGTACAAACTCGCCCTGGCTTACTCTTACAATTGAATTTTCTAAATTCCAACTTTCATTCAATTCAAAGTTTACTTCATAAACAGAGAATCCGGTTAGGTTTGGTTCGGAAATGAAGAAAGCAATGAGCATGAAAAGTAAAGCAATAGAAACAAAAGAAACAATTTTGTAGTTTAATTTTGGTAAGGTAAAAGAAGAAACTTTTTCTTCTAAAATTTCCTTTTGTTTTACTGGTTGAGGTAAGCTATGTATTCTTTGTAATTCTAACTCTAATTCTTGAATTATTTGTTCAGCTTCTATTCGGTAATTAGTGAAATAAAACAGCCATTCTGTTGCAGATTTCCCTTTAAGATATTTGTTAAGAACAAATTCATATTCTGCATAAGTTAACCTTTCTTCTTGATATAATTGTTTATACCTATTTAGCTTGTGAATTAACTCATTTTCCCGGTTTTCAGCTTCTTGTAAATTATGCCTTAAAACATTGATTTTATATGCAATTTCTTTTGTAGTATCCTCTAGATTATTCTTTAAATTATACTTAGAATCCTTAATACCTCTTTTCCCTACCAAACCAATATAAATTGGGTAAATTTCATTTAAAAAGCTCCCGTCGTCTAATTCCTTGTTTTAGACAGTCAGATTAGTAAAATTATGACTTAGTCGCTATCTAACATAGTCAGATATTTGGAAAAAGGATTTATTTTCCTTACAAGTTGAAATATTTACTATTAAAACGGAAATATGTGCAAATTTCCGAGCAAAAAAATAAATACTAATTAAATAACAAAATCAATAACAAAAAGTTTATATATAATCAATTATATACTATCTATAGGAGGTATATAATGGAGGTAACAACAATCCAATTAGACAAAACAATCGTTGAATCATTAAAGAAAACTAGAGAATATCCTAGGCAAACTTACAATGAATTAATAAAAAATATGATAGCATTATTTGAAGCTGTGAAAAAAAAGAACCAGTATGATGAATTCCTTCATAAAATACAGCAATCAAAAATGAAAGAGCTTTGGGATAATAAAGAAGATGAGGTTTGGAATGATGCTTAAACCAGGAGATATAATCTTAACCAAAGTCCAATATACAGATACTTTTGATATAAAAATAAGACCTGCCCTTGTTCTATTTGAAGAATTAGATAATGTGGTTGTTGCAGGAATAACTAGTAATTTAAAAATGCAAGGAGTTTCTTTAACAAAAAAAGAAGGAGCTGTAAAAGATAGTGTAATAAAACTTAATTATATATTCACAATTTCTAAAACAATGATATCAAAAGTTCTTTTTCATTTGAATCAGAAGAAAAAACAATTTGTTTATAATGAACTCTCAAAAAGATTAAAATTATTGCAGTAAATAATCCCCCCAAAATATTACAAAATTTTACCTCTTAATCTTTTTAAATCTCTTGAAAACAATTTAAACAAAAACAAGGCAACCACTAAATTTAACGCAACCCTTTTATTCCTTGATGGGATAGGAATACCCCGCAGCTTGCTGCGGAATTATTTAACCACTTGCCACTTGACAAAGATGCGAATAAGGTTTATAAATTCCTTTCAGTTTTTTGTGAATAGGTGATTTGATATTTTAAAGACAT
>JAHIMK010000032.1 GCA_018896675.1 Nanobdellota archaeon | reverse complement strand
TTATGTCTGCAATAATAATTAAGTTTACCGCCTTAAACGGCGCTACCGCAGGAAGTGCGGTAAGTAACGCTTTGGGAGATGAAAGGTTGCTTTCGTCAATGAACCAAGAACTCTCTTTGCATTCAATCTAATGGATGCCCCGCAGCTTGCTGCGATTGGGAGGCTTCACTTCGACCATCTTTTAGAATGCTCCTTTTTAGCTTCTTCAATAGTCATTGTATTCTCTGAAGACATTAGAAATTCTTTTAATTGTTCTTTAACTGCTAATTTATACATTCTTTTAATTATTTCTTCATAAGTATCTTCTTTAGTACCAAAAGAGTTTAGCAGTTCTTTTGTTTCCTTGCTTATTTGTATTGTAGTTGGCATTCTATAGTTGCTATAGGGGCTATAGTTTTTAAGGTTTTCCATTTAAAAGTTTTACATTGTTTTCTTTATTAATTCTTGGTAAATTTTTTAGTGAGTTTTTCAGAGGAATTGAAAATATTCTCTTTTTGTTAGTAGAAAGGATTTTAAGTTACTAAACTATTAATTCTTTATGCCGAACGGAGCCATGCATATTCTTGTTGGATTGATTTCAGCTAATGTCGTAAGAGATTTTGTTGTTAAAAAGAAGTTTTCTTTGTTCTTTGTTTTGGTTGCAGCTTTTGGTTCTGTGTTACCTGATGTTGATATTGCTTTATATTGGTTATTGAATGTTTTTAGAGAAGTTCCTTTAAGTTTAGTCCATAGGCAGTTTACTCATACTTTATTGTTGCCTTTGCTATTATTGTTAATAGCTTTTATTTTTATTAAAAAAGAAAAAGTGTTTTTATTTTTTTCAATGCTTTCTTTAGGAGCTTTTACACATTTAGTTTTAGATAGTTTATTTATTGGAACTATAATTCCATTTTATCCTATTAGTGGTATATATTTTGGATTGAATTTAGTTCCTGATACTCAAATGGCTCAAACTGTAGTTTTAGTTATAGAAGGAGTTTTGTTATTAGGTTGGTTAAGTTACCTATATTATAGGCATAAGGTTAAGGATTTTATTTAGATAATAATTTTTTTAGTAATCCTTTTTTAGGATTAAAATGATTTAATGTCTTTTTTGAGATATATCTCCAATTCTCTCCAAGTTCATGTTTATACCCGTATCGAAAACTTTTTTTTAATATTTCAGCAATTTCTGTGTTGGGAAAAACATAAAGCGTAGTTTCTTGATAAATTGGATGTTCATTACTTTTTACTTGTCTTCGCTCAAGAGTATCTTTAATGTCTTCATCATTTTTTCCTTCTGCTTTTAATATTCTTTCTAGAATTTTGCCAGTTATTTTGCATTCTTCAGTAATTTTAAAAGTTCCTATTTCTTCCTGAAAGAACAATGCTCCTAGATAAAGCACTCTTTTACTAAAAGATTCACCCTCCGAAAATTTTTCCATCTTCTTTGGAGGTGTATTTGGAAGAAGATTTAACATGAATTTCTGGAGCTCTTCCGCCTCATATAAACCACTGCTTGGCGTTACAAAGAAGTGAGTTTCTAAAGGGATTCCATATTTCTGTGGAAAAAGTTCTTCATTGAATTTTTCTATTTTATGAGTTATAATTACATCCTCTCTATATCTTAATTCTTGTTCTATTTGTTCAAACTTTTGCATTTTTATTAGAAAGTTATAGTTATTTATAAGTTTTATCTAGAAAATATTCTTTTTAATAATCCTTTTTTAGGTAGGTGGTAATCGTTATATTGTTGGATTATATCGTCTTCAAAATTCAAATCCATTTCTTCTATTAATTTTTTATTAGGGAATAAGTATACAACAATTTTAAAAATAATGTCTTTTTTCTCTTCATTCTTAAATCTTTCAAGAAGTTTTGATAATTCGCTATGTTCTTGGTTTAGTTGTCTATTATGGTTTATTATTTCAGTACCTATTATTTCTTCATATGATAGTTTCCCTAAATATATTTGCCTTTTAGGACTATAAGAATAAGATTTGCCGTTATTTGATATAGGTATTAAAGAACCTAATAATATGTTTAATTCAAACTGATCAGATATATTTATTTTGGAGTAAGTAATAAATCGATGTTCAAAAGGAATAATTTGGCTATAATTCTCTGTTGTTGAATTTTTGAAATATAAATTATAAAAATTTTCATGACTTATTAATCTTGAATCTGCGATAATAATGTTTGGATGATTTTTTAAAGAATTTTTGATAGTTTCTAGCTTGTCCATTTTAGTTAAGTAATTATTCTTATATTTATAAGTTTTATCTAAATTCCAAGGAAGCATAGCTTACAGAGTTAGTATAATTTTTTGTAAAGTCTCCGGAAGTGTAATAAGATAGCAGCTTTCCTTTCTTTGAAAACATTTCTTTTAGGGCTTCTATGCCGACTGCAATTGCAGATGAACCGCAGATAGTTGCCTTTGTTGCTTTGACATAATTTAAAAATTCTTTTGTTTTAAGTTGTTCAATTAATTGTATTGCTTTATGGTCTAACATCTTTAATCTTGATTTGATATTTAAAGTAAAAGGAACATAGCCATAGTTTGGACCATAGTGTGTAAAATCTGATGAAATTATAATGCAAATGTCTTCACTAATTTCTGATAATGCTCTACCTAGTTCTTCAAAATTATTTTCATTAGGAATTACTAAAGGAACTATTTTCAAATCTTTAATTCTGTCTCTGCAGGCATATTGTAAAAATGGCAACTGAACTTCTACTGCATGTTCTTTAATTTCATCTTCTTTTATAAAAGGACATTTTTCTTTTAAGTGTAATATGAAATCTTTGTCAACTGGTATTATTCCTAATGGAGTTTCCCAATTTTCTTTGCACGTTGTTACTGTATTATGCCTTCCGTTATGGTCTGGAGCTATAATTACATAAGTTTTTTCAAACTTTGCCTCTGCCAATTCTTTGTAAGCCCAAGCTGCACATTGTCCTGAATAAGCATAGCCTGCATGTGGCACTAAAATACCAAAAAGTTTCTTATCTTTTCTTCTTGTAGGTAAATCTCCGGGTCCTAATTTAAAAGACTCTTCTATTTGCTTAGTAAGTTCTCCAAAATCTTTAGGGTAAAATTGTCCTGCTACAATTGGTTTAATCATTGGTTAAGAATTAGAGTTAAGAACTATAAATAGTTTTTCATATTACTTACCTGTGCTTGTCAGCTTTCGGATGTTCATGACCTAGCTTTTTTCTTGTTTTTAAAAATTTAATATGTTTCTTTTTTTCTTTCAAAAAATTATTAAAATTTAATCCATATTCATTAATCATCATAGAAGCACGTTCACCACCCAAGAAATGGGGCATTAAAACATAAGTAGCTCCTTCTTCATATAATCTATTCGCTTCTTCAATATTATAAGATACAACGATTATGATGGTTTTTTTATTAGCTTTGATAATTCTATTGATTAATGATAAATTTGTTTCAAAATTAGGTATTGTTGATATTGTCATTTTTGTTTTATTAAAATTTAATCCCTCTAAAAATTCGTCATCATCTACATCCCCATATCTGCATTTAATATTTTCTTTTTTTAATTGAGATATTAATTCTGGATTATAATCAATTATCAAAAATTTTTTCTTCATTTTTTGGAATATTTTTAAGAAATCATAACCAATCCTATTACATCCAAATAAAAAGATATCATGGTTTGAGGATTTATCTTTTTCATCTTTTATAATATTTTTTCTTTCGAATAGATCTAAATATTTAGCTAAATGAAAAAATATTTTTTCAGAGTATAAAATAAGATATGTTGAACCTGCGATAGTAATTAATCCTATAATTGTAACAAACGATAAAATTTCAGGCTTAAGATGGCCCACTTTAACTCCTAATGCTATAAAGATTAAGGAAAATTCGCTTATTTGGGCTACTGTTAATCCTGCCTGAAAACTAGTCTTCTTTCTATAACCTAGCAACCCCATTAATATCATAACAATTAATGGATTTCCAATAAGAACAAATAAAGAAAAGATTATTGCAGGTATTATAAAAGGAGTTATATTTCCAAATATCATCTGCGATCCAAGGAGTATGAAAAATAAAATAATAAAGAAATCTCTTAAAGGCTTCATTTTTGAACTAATTTCATAATGGTAAGGAGATATAGAAAGTGAAATTCCTGCTATTAACGCTCCAACTTCCATTGAAAAGCCGATATAATGAAATAATGCGGCCAAGCACAATCCCCATCCTATTGAAAATAAAAAGAGAAATTCCTGAGATTTTGCAAAGAATTTAGATAATCCTGGTAAAAGATAAATACTTATTAAAAGTAAGGTGCCAATTAATAGAACTCCGCCAATAATTGTTTCTAAGGCCATATTAGCTAAATTCAATGTTCCCGAAAAAGAAGAAATAACTAATAATAAGAATATCACAAAAATATCCTGAACTAATAAAAAACCAATTGATATTTTGCCATATAATTTTTCTAAATCTTTTTTATCTGATAATAACTTCATAATTATAATTGTACTGCTAAATGTTAGTGCCATAGCAACATATAGAGAAATGATAATTGAAAATCCTAATAGTCTTGCTATGAAAAATCCAAATAAAGAAGTAAAAAGAATCTGGCCTAACCCTGTTATCAAGGAAACTTTTCCAACTTCTTTTATAACTCGCGGACTTAAACTTAAACCTACAATAAAAAGAAGCAAAGATACCCCTATTTGTGAAAATACCATTAATGTTTCTGTAGAGCGAATAATATTAAGGAAATAAGGGCCGACTATTATGCCTGCAATAATATAACCTATTATTAAGGGTTGTTTCAATAATCTTATAATCCCTACAACTAAAACAGTTATACAAATAATAATGCTTAATTCTATAAATATCTCCATAGTTTTTCCTTGTCTTTATTAATATTTTTCTAATAATGTAATTAAACTGCTTGGCGTTACAACACCTATAACTTTTTTATTTTTATCTAAAACAGGGATATAATTAAAACCATGTTTATATATTAATTCGATAATTTTATTGATGGGGGTGTTAATCTTAACAGTAAACTGGTGTTTATTTATTAGTTCCTTTGCTTTTTTGTATAAAAATTCTCTTTTGTAACCAAGATTTAACATTTGGACAAGTGGTTCATATTTTACCTGATGCAAAAATAAACTGATTATGTCTTCATCACTAATCTCTCCAATAAATTTTTTTTCTTTTGTAACAACAATACAAACATTTGTCTCCTCTTTTTTTAATTTCTTTAATATTTTATCAACATCATCTTCTGGATAAAGAAATACAGGTTTTATCATGGCATCTTTTGCCGTTAGTTGTTTTATATCATCTATAAAAAAAGATTCCTTTTTTCTTGTTTTTTTTAGGGAAAAGATGTTTTTCATTTTGTTCACCTCAATTATATTAATTTTTTAGCAAATTCTCCTTGATTTTGAAGATTTGATAAAAAAAGACTTTTATTTAATCCTCTTCTTAACTAAAAATTAAGATTATTAGATATAAATAGTTTTTCCTCACTTTAATACTAAAGATTTATAAATTATTTTGAGATATATTATTAATATTCAAGGAGGCTGAAAATATGAAGAAAAAAATAGATATTTCAGATTTATTAAAAGTAGATAAGCGTTTACCATTTAATTGGAGATTTGCTAAGATTGAGCGTGGGAAATTACATTTACAATTCCCGGATTCTGGATATAATGTCGAAACTAGAGTTGAAGATAAAGTGATGTATTTAGATGTTAAGATAGAAGATAGCTTAGCATTAAAAATTCAAGACTATTTTACATTAGTACCTAAAGGCATAGAGATAATAATATATGGGGATATTAAGATTGGATTTTAGTGCAGCGTTTGTATGAAGTCTGAAAAAACAAATTGAAACTAACAGGATTAAACTTAATTACAACTTGCCTCAGCAACTAAACATCAATAACCAATAACAAACCAAACTAAAGCAATTAAAGAAAGCCACTAAAACAAATTTAATACCAAAGATTTATAAACTATTGTAATACTAATATTTACTATGCCCGCCACGAGAATACCTTGTGGAGCATATGGTAACCGACCTTAGCAATGAATCTGGGGGTTAGTGTTGCGGGCAACAAATTACTTACAATTAAAGATTAAGTTACAATCACAGATATCACCCAATTATAGATGATATTCATTAGCTGAAAGAAGCTAGATGTTTGAAAGCTAGTTAAAAAGCTTACAGCTAAAAGAAAAACTAATTCTTTAATTGTATTTAGGAGGCAAATAAAATGGGAAAAATAAGTCCAGTGTCATCAAAATACATAGTTCATATAAGTATTCATATTGATGGAGTGGTAGACAGGCCAGACGTTATAGGCGCTATATTTGGTCAGACTGAAGGTTTGTTAGGCTCTGATTTAGAGCTAAGAGAGCTGCAAAGAAGTGGTAGAATAGGCAGGATAGAGGTAAATACAGAGATTAAATCAGGTAAAACTGAAGGAATGATTATAGTCCCTTCTAGCTTAGATAAAGAAGAAACAGTCATAATTGCAGCTGCATTGGAAACAATGCAAAGGATAGGACCTTGCAATGCAAGGGTTAGAGTTGAAAAGATTGAAGATGTAAGAATAACTAAAAGAAATTATGTTATTGAAAGGGCTAAAGAACTTCTTAAGAAACTAACTGATGAAGTATTGCCAGATTCAGCAGAAATAACTGAGGAAGTGGCAAAATCTGTCAGGATGATGGGCGTAACAGAGTATGGCCAGGATAAATTGCCAGCAGGCCCATATATTGCAGAATCTGAAGAAATTATCTTGGTTGAAGGAAGAGCCGATGTTTTGAATCTGTTAAGGCATAGTTTTAAGAATGCTATCGCATTGAACGGAACTAATGTGCCTCAAACAATAATAGAACTTTGTGAACAGAAAGAAGTAATATTGTTTGTTGATGGAGACAGAGGCGGAGACTTGATTATCAAAGAAGTTATGGGTGTTTGTGACGTTGATTTTGTTACAAAAGCTCCTGACGGAAAAGAAGTTGAAGAACTAACCAAGAAAGAGATGCACAAGGCTTTGAGAAGTAAGATTACTGCTGAACAAGCTAAGTTGGATCTTAAAGAAGGTGCTTTTAATGTACATTCTAGGCCACAGTCTAGAATTCAGTCAAGACCTTCTCCGAGACCAATGATTAGAAGGCCTATTCCTCAAAGACCTGCTCCAAGAATTGTTCCAAGAATTGCTCCAAGAGTTGCTCCTAGGAATATTTTAACTAAGGATCAAAAAGATAAGTTTAGACAACTTTTAGAAGATCTTATTGGAACTGGTGGAGCTTATATTTTGGATGAAAAACTTTCAGTTTTAGGAAAAGTTCCGATGTCTGAATTAGTAAGCACTGTTAAAAGTTTGAAAACAGGAATGTTTGCTTTAATCTTTGATGGTACAGCAACTAAAGAGATTTTATTGGTAGCAGAAAGGGCCAGTATTAGTTATGTAATATCTATGGATGCTGAAGTTAAGCCTGTAAACTCTAAAGTAATGTTGTTAACAGGTTCCGAATTGAAGTGAAAAGTTATTTAAACTTCTTTTCTTTTATTTTTATTAATGATTCCGAAAAAAGAGGAGGATAAATCTTTCAAGATTAGTTGGAAATTTGTTTTAGTTATTTTAAGTATTTTGATAATTATAATCTTTTTTGCATTTTATTTTGGTGTTATTAAGAAAACATGTGAAGATGATATCTGTTTTAATGAAGCTTTGAAAGATTGTAGCATGACTAAATATTTGAAAGTGCACAACTTAAATTATTACAAATATTCTATTGATGGTAGTAAAGGTGATAATTGTAAATTAAATATTGATTTAGTAAAGATGGCAGTAGGAACTCCTCAAGAAAAAATTGATTTGTTTGAAGGCAAAGGTATGAAATGTGAAGTTCCTAAATTAGAGTTAGCTAAATTACAGTCGAAGGACATAGAAAGCATTTTAAGTTATTGTACTGGTCCATTGAAAGAAGCAATGTATGAACAAATTATTGAAAAGTTATATACTTTGATTGTTTCTAACATGGGAGAAATTCTGTTTGAAATAGAAGATGTTTTAACTAGTTAATTACAATGTGTTCAACATGTTGTGCAGTAGTTATTGCAAATTGGAGTTTTTCTTTTGTCCTTGCATATATTGTAAATAATACTTCTCCTTTTTTTACCATTTGATTTTTATGAACTCTTAAATATAATCCGGCTGCCTTATTTTGCGGTGCTCCAGCTCTTCTTGCTATTGTGGAAATCCCTTTATTATTAATACTTGAAATTTTTCCGTCTTTTTTTGCGAGAACTGAATGGAAAAATTTTGCTTTTTGCAACTTGAAGTGTTTTTTTCCTCCTTGAGCTTTAATAATTTCCATAAACTTATCATAAGCTTTTCCAGAGTTTAATGTTTCAATAACTTTTTCTTTTGCATTCTTTACTCTTAACATTTTTAACAGCTCAGTAGCCATGTAAATTGCTTTCGCTCTTAAATCGTTAGGGCCATTACTTTTTAAAACTGAAAGAATATCCATTGCTTCTAAAACTGGTCCTACGCCATTACCTATTGGCTGGCTGCCATCAGTAAGGATAACTTTAATTTTCATACCCAATAATTCACCTAATTTTATAAACTTTTTACTTAAAACTTTAGCAGATCTTTTATTTTCAAATTTAGCACCATAACCATAAGGAATATCTATAAGAACATGAGTTGCACCTACTGCTTTTTTCTTAGCCAAAATGCTTGCCAACAACATTCCTTCGGGATCTATCTTTAATGGATGTCTGACTTTAATGAGTTTATCATCAGCTGCGGCCAAATTAGTATTGCCTCCCCAAACAATACAGGCATTAGTTTTGCTTACAACACTTTTAATTTTAGCTTCGGATAATGCAACTGGCGCTAAAACTTCCATTGTATCTGCTGTGCCGGCAGGAGAAGTTATTGATCTTGAACTTGTTTTAGGAATAGTATAACCTAATGAAGCTAATATGGGTATTACAATCATTGTAGTCCTATTATTAGGAATTCCGCCAATACAATGTTTATCTAAAACTATTTTTTTGCCCAAATCAATTTTTGTACCAGTATTTACAATAGATTTAGTTAGCGAAACTGTCTCTTTTAAATTTAAGCCCCTGATATAACAAGCTGAAACAAAATAAGTCATTTCTTTATCTGAAAATCTATTTTCTATAATGTCTTCTATAATTAAATTAATTTGTTCTTCAGTTAATCTTTTACCGTCTAATTTATCTTTAATTAATATAATGGATTTAGGTGGTTCTCCACAAGTTACTTCAACAGAATCTTTATCTTTTAAATTTAATAATTTTAAACCTTCTTCAAACAAACCTAGCTGTCCTTGTTTAATGCTAGTTGCAATATCTACAACAGCAGTGATATGTTTGTTTGATCTTAATCTTTTTATTTTAATTCTGTCAGTTGCTTGTATCCCTAACTCTAAAGCATCTTTTTCATTCAGAATTGCAACTAATATATCACCACTTGCAATATCAACGTCTTTTATTTTAAGTTTCATTTTATAAAGTTAGTTTGTTTTTGCTGAAAATGATTTCAGCAAAAAATATGAATAAAGATAACAGGAATGGTCCTAAAATTAATCCTGGAATTCCAAAAACCATTATACCACCCATGACTCCTAACAAAGCAACAATAGGGTGCATCTTTCCTTTCTTTGCGATTAACATTGGCTTGAAAATAGAGTCAACAGTTATTGAAATTAAAATTAAACTGTATATGGCTAAACCAATCGCGGCTATTTTATTTCCTATAAAATATTGATAAACTGTTAAAGGCAACCAAACCGTAGTCGGACCTAATAAAGGGAGCATGCCAAAAATAAAAGTTACAAATCCCCAAAGCAAGGGTGTTTTAATGCCAAATATATAAAATCCAATTGTGGCTAAAATTGCTTCTATCAAACTAATTATAATTGTACTATAAACAACGGCATCCATGTTTTCTGAAAATTTTTGTAATATTTTATTCTTATATTTGTTTTCAACAGGCATTAAGCTAATAATTTTTTCTTTTAATTTATCAAAGTCTCTTAATGCAAAGAATAAAACTATGAATGAAATAAATAACCCTATGATTAATTCTGGAATTTTTAACAATAATGTGCTGGCAACAGAGGCAAAGGAAGTTAAAACTTTTTCCGCAATTTGAGTTATGTATTGTTCTAAATTTTCACTGGGAAAAATTTTTTCTATTACTGTAATTAATCTACCCACATCTACTTGTTTATAAATAGTAATTGTTTCATTTACTAATAAATTAGTGAAAATTGAGAGTCCTAAAATTCCAATTATTAAAATTGATAAAGTGACAATTATGGCAGAGAGGTTTTTGTTTTTTATTAGTTTTACAAGTCTTTTTTGTAATGGGAACAATAAATAAGCCGCCAATAATCCTATGACTACTGCGCTAAGGAATGGTTTCATTAATAAGTATGCAATAAATGCTAGAAAAATGAATGCTGCTATGAATATATATTTTGAAATCTTTTTATTATCTTTCATATATTATTATAATCTCTTTGACTATATTTAAATTTATTGATGTGTTTTTTAATTCCAAATATTTAAAAAGAATAGTAATTGTTGATTTTTCATGGAAAACAAAGAGTTTTGCAAAGAAATTGTAAAACAATTGATTAAAGAAAAAATAACTGATTTAGATGGTTTTATAAAAATTAGGAGAAAATTAGCTAGAGAAGTTAGACCAAATATTTTTCCATCAATAATTCAAGTATTAGCTTGTGCAACTGAAAAAGAGTTTGAAAAATTAAAATTTTTGACCACAAAACCTATGAGAACTATTGCTGGTGTTGCTCCTGTTGCGATAATGACTAAAGCAACTAAATGTCCTCATGGTAAATGTATAATGTGTCCCGGAGGATTAGATTCTGCTTATGGTAATACTCCACAAAGTTATACTGGTAAAGAGCCTGCTGCAATGAGGGCTTTTAGAAATAAATATGATTCTTATCTTCAAGTTATGAACAGATTAGAGCAATATACTTTATTGAACCAAAGCACTGACAAAGTCGAGTTAATATTGATGGGGGGGACTTTTATTGCTTTGGATAAAGAGTATAAGGAAGATTTTGTCAAGTTTGCTTTCAAAGCAATGAATGATTTTAGCGAAATGTTTTTCATTCCTGAATTTAATTTTGGAAAATTTAAGGAATTTTTTGAATTGCCTGCTGATGTTAGTGATAAGGAAAGGACTAAAAGAATTCAAGATAAAATGCTGGCTTTGAAAAAGGATTGTAGTTTGGAAGAGGAGCAAAAGAAAAATGAAACTTCTAATGTTCGTTGTGTTGCTTTGTGTGTTGAGACCCGGCCTGATTATTGTAAAAAAGAACATATTGATGAAATGTTAAGGTTAGGATGTACTAGGGTAGAAATAGGCGTTCAAAGTATTTATGATGATGTTTTAAAAAATATTGAACGTGGCCATTTAGTTAAAGATTCTATTGAAGCCACACAATTATTAAGAGACAGTTTTTTGAAAGTTGGTTATCATATCATGCCCGGTTTATTAGGTTCTACAAAAGAAAAAGATATTGGAATGTTTAAAAAATTATTTTCCAATCCCGATTTTAAGCCAGACATGTTAAAGATATATCCTTGCATGGTTACTAAAGGTACAAAATTGTATGAACAATGGCAAGATAAAAAGTTTGTTCCTTTAACTACTGAAGATGCTTCTGAAATTATAATTAAAGGTAAGAAATTTGTTGATGTTTATTGTAGAATTATGAGGGTGCAAAGAGATATTCCTAGTAAGGAGATTATTGCTGGTGTAGATATTACTAACTTAAGGCAAAAGATTATGGAAGTTTCTGGAGTAGAATGTAATTGTCTTCGATGTAGAGAGCCAAAAGGCAAAATGGATTTTAGCAAGGTTGAAATGAAACGTTATGATTATGAAGCTTCTAATGGTAAAGAAGTGTTTTTAACTATTGAGCAAGACAAGCAATTATTGGGCTTTTGTCGTTTAAGAGTTCCTTACAAACCTTTTAGAGAAGAGATTACTGATAATGTTGTTGGTATTAGGCAAATTCATGTTTATACAACTAGTACTAAGATTGGAGAGAATCCTAGTGGACTGCAAGCGCAACATAGAGGTTTTGGCAAGCAGTTGATGAAAGAGGCCGAGCGTATTGCTAAAGAAGAGTTTAATGCTTCTAAAATATTAGTCTTGTCTGGTATTGGTGTTAAAGAATATTTTAGAAAATTAGGTTATTCTGATGTTGGTGTTTATCTTGAGAAAGAACTTTAAACAAAAGCATCTTTAACTTTTTCAAAAAAGGTTTTTTCTTTTTTTTCAGGTTTTAATTCAGAATCTTCTTTTGATAATTTTATTAACAATTCTTTTTGTTCTTTAGAAAGTTTTGTTGGAGTTTTAATAATAACTCTTACTAATTGGTCTCCTTTGCCGTAACCATTTACTGATTCAATCCCTTTATTTTTTAGTTTGAATAAAGTATGGCTTTCAGTTCCTGCAGGTATTTTCATTTTAACATCTCCTTCTAAAGTTGGAATATTTACTTCTGTTCCTAAAGCGGCCTGACTAAAAGTGATTGGAAACTCTAAGTAGATATTATCCTCTTGTCTTTCAAACAATTCATGTGGCTTAACCCTTAATAGGATGTATAAATTTCCTGAAGGTGCACCTTTTTCTCCTGCTTCGCCTTCATTTGTTAATCTTAAAGTTGAACCAGTTTCCACTCCTGCTGGAATATTAACTGTAAGTTGTTTTTTCTCTTTTGCAACGCCTCTGCCATGACATTCTGGACAACTTTCTTTTGGAATTTCTCCTTGACCTTGACATTCTGAACAAGTAGTTGCTTGTGACATAATTCCAAATGGTGTTCTAAAAACTTTTTTCTCTGTTCCTGAACCTTTACAATTAGAACAAGTTTTTAGTTTACTATCTTTAGCTCCTGTGCCTTTACAAGCCTTGCATTTCACATGCTTGTTAATTTCAACTTTCTTTTCAGTTCCAAAAGCAGCTTCTTTAAAACTAACTTCCAGTTCTGCTTCTATATCTGCTCCTCTCTGAGAATGTCTTTGCCTTGAAGAAAAAGGATTGCCTCCAAAAAAACTGTTGAAAATGTCAAAAGCATCTTCGAAATTAAAACCTTGCTGACCAAAGCCACTAAACCCGCTTTGCTGGAAAGCTTCTGCTGAACCAAAACGATCATAGTTGCTTCTTTTTTGATCGTCACCTAAAACACTATAAGCTTCGTTAATTTCCTTGAACTTTTCTGTAGCGTTAGCTTCCTTGTTCAAATCAGGATGGAACTTTTTAGCAAGTTTCTTGTAAGCTTTTTTAATATCCTCTTTTGAAGCAGATTTACTTACTCCTAAGAGTTCATAATAGTCTTTTGCCATTACTCTTTTTTCTCATCTTCTTTGAATTCAGCGTCAACTACTTTTTCATTATCTTTCTTTTCTTCTTTCGGAGCTTCTTGATTAGCTTGTTGATACATTTGTGTTCCAATTTCTTGAACTTTTTTGTTAAGCTCTTCAATTTTAGTTTTCATTAATGCAGTGTCATTCTTTTCATTTGCTTCTTTCAATTCTTTTACTTTTGCTTCAATTTCTTCTTTTACTTTTGCATCAATTTTATCTTTGTATTCTTCAAGAACTTTTTCTGTTGAGAAAATTAAAGTTTCAGCTTGATTTTTAATTTCAGCTTCTTCTTTTCTTTTTTTATCTTCTTCAGCATGTTCTTCGGCTTCTTTCCTCATTTTTTCAATTTCTTCATCTTTCAGATTATTGCTACTAGTAACTGTAATTTTTTGTTCTTTTTTAGTACCTAAATCTTTAGCAGAAACATTTACTATGCCGTTTGCATCAATATCAAAAGTAACTTCAATTTGCGGGATTCCTCTTGGTGCTGGCGGTATTCCTACTAAGTCAAAGTTTCCTAACAATTTGTTATCATTAGCCATGGCTCTTTCACCTTGTAAAACTTTAATAGTTACAGCTGGCTGACTGTCTGCTGCAGTTGAGAAAACTTGGCTTTTCTTTGTAGGGATTGTGGTGTTTCTTTCAATTAGTTTTGTAAAAACTCCCCCGAGGGTTTCGATGCCTAATGATAAAGGAGTTACATCTAATAATAAAACATCTTTAACTTCTCCTGCTAAAACTCCTGCTTGAACTGCTGCACCTAATGCAACACATTCCATTGGATCTACGCCACGTTCAATTTTTTTCTCTGTTATCTGTTCTACAAATCTTTGTACGATTGGCATTCTTGTCGGACCGCCAACTAAAATTACCTTTGCAATATCCTTATTAGTTAACTTTGCATCTGCTAATGCTTGTTCAACTGGTTTTTTACATTTCTTGACAATGTTATCAATTAATCCTTCTAATTGGCCCCTAGTTAATTTCATAGTAAGATTTTTGGGACCTGTATCACTTGTTGCGATAAAAGGCAAATTAATCTCTGTATCTAATACTGTAGAAAGTTCAATCTTAGCTTTTTCAGCAGCTTCTCTAATTCTTTGCATTGCAACATTATCTTCACTTAAATCAATGCTGTAATCATCTTTAAACTTCTTTACAATATGGTTTATGATAATATGGTCCATATCAGTTCCACCTAATTGTGTATCACCACTAGTAGACTTTACTTCAAAGACACCATCACTCATTTCCATAATTGTAACATCTAATGTTCCACCGCCAAAATCAAATACTAAGATTTTTTTATCTTCTTTAGTCTTGTCTAAACCATATGCTAAGGAAGCAGCAGTAGGTTCATTAACAATTCTTACAACTTCTAACCCTGCAATTGCTCCAGCATCTTTTGTAGCTTGACGTTGAGCATCATCAAAATAAGCAGGAACTGTGATAACTGCTTTCTCAATTTTTTCACCAATGAAAGCTTCAGCATCTGTTTTTATCTTTTGTAAAATAAAAGCTGAAATCTGTTGAGGATTATACTCTTTACCATGAATTTTAACTTTGTAATTAGAACCCATTTTACGCTTGATAGCCATAATTGTTCCTTCTGGATTGCTTACAGCTTGTCTTCTTGCAGGTTCTCCTACTAATAATTGTCCGTCTTTTGTTAAAGCAACAACTGAAGGAAATGCCTTACCATATAATGAAGCACCTTCTGCGCTTGGAACTATTGTTGGGCGCCCAGCTTCCATTACAGCGGCGGCTGAATTACTTGTACCTAAATCTATACCTAATATTTTTGCCATTTTTATTTGCCTCCTATATCTTTGCTAATTATTACTTTTGAAGTTCTAAGAACTTTATCTTTGAACATATAGCCTTTTTGTATTTCTTCTAAAATTATACTCTCTTCTTGTTCAGATTCTCTTTGTTGTATAACTTCATGTTTGAATGGATCAAGTTTGCAGTTTAAAACTTGAATTTCTTGCAAACCTTCTTTTTCCATAAGCTTCAAGAATTCATTATAAATTAATTTTACACCTTCGAATGTATCCTTATCTTTATGATTTTCAATAGATTTTAGAGCTTCATTAAAATTATCCAATATTGGTAATAATTCTTTTATTAATCCGGCTTTTGCATAATTTGTATGTAACTCTTTTTCTTTTTCTGTTCTTTTCTTATAATTTTCAAATTCAGCTTGGATTCTTTGCGTTTGGTTTATATATTCCTGAATATTATCGGTATCTGTTTGTTTTTCTATTTCTTCCTTTTTTTGTTCAAATTCTTTTCTTTTTTCTTTAGTCATTTTAATTTCCTGTTGACTTTAAGTCAACGAAGTTTATTTAAGTTTAACAGAATTCTTATTAAATCATATATAAAGTTTACGGTTTATTGGCTATTTTTAAGCTTAAATTGACAGTTTTAGTCAAAATTATCCAGATAATTTTTTAAAAAAGAATTAAATCTTAAATTTACTTCATTTGCTTCTTCACTGAATAAATCTTCACATACAGCTTCGGCACTTACTTTCCAATCATAAATCTTATCTGGTTTAAATATACTATCTTTACTACCTAAATCAACATATGTGTTATCTACTAAACCATCAAAGTTTTTATCTTCAATTAATGTCATTAAAGCTCCATTTTTATTAGATATTAAAAGAAATACTAAATCTGTTTTTTGATCTTTGTTCCTATCTAATTCATAAACTCTTATTTCATGATTCTTATTTTTAATTTTATATTCTTTAGTTAAATCTTTGCTGCAAGCTTGTGGAATAGTAATTCCATTTGGTTGAACACAATAAGCAATTACTGGAGATGTATTTGAGCAACCTACTAAAGCTGCTAATCCTAATGCTGCTATTATTTTTTTCATTTTAATTCTTCCTTAATTTTATTAAATAACCAATCTACTTTTTTTTCTTCTAATAATGGAGTTCTTGAAAATTTCTTTTGAAAATAATCATCATAGTCATTACTAATATCATATTCTCCATCTGGATAAGGATATTTTGCCACATTTTGAAAATCAGAAAGAACAATATCAATATTATTATCTTTGTTAATATCTAAAAATGATTTTTTTATAATCATTTTATTAGTGGTTTTGTCTCTTTCTTCTATAATTAATCCTTCAAAAATACCATCATTATTTTTATCAATTCTTGTAATGTTATATATTTTAGAATCTGTATCTATACTTTGAGTAAATTTTAAAGGTTGGATAGTTGCACAGCCTACTAAAGCTACAAGTCCTAATGCTGCTATTATTTTTTTCATATTTTACCTCATTTTGAATTTATTAAAAATTGAATAATTCACTGGTTTATTAAGATTTCTTACAAAAACTTTAAAATAAAGGAAAATTACTATTGATTTATGGTGGTTACTTTAGACATTATCTTAAATCCTGCTGAAATGGAGTTTGGAATTGAGTTAAACAAGAAAGAGGTTAAAGTTTATTCCTTGATGGGATAGGAATACCCCGCAGCTTGCTGCGGAATTATTTAACCACTTGCCACTTGACAAAGATGCGAATAAGGTTTATAAATTCCTTTCAGTTTTTTGTGAATAGGTGATTTGATATTTTAAAGACATA
>JAHIMK010000031.1 GCA_018896675.1 Nanobdellota archaeon | reverse complement strand
TATTTTTTTGCTCGGTTTTCTGAACATTTTTCCGGAATTATTGAAAAAGCAATTCATCTCACGACTAAAGTAGTGAGTTTTCTTGCTATAAAAATAAAAAAATTATTTTCAGTTAACTAAACAAAAGAGAAAAAAGAAACTGCTAAAACTATTAAAATAAATCTTTAATACAAAATCAGACAGTGCAAAGTCGACGAAAGCTTTATAATTCTATAAGTTTTATTTCAATTAAGATGGTAAGTAAAATATTTGAAAAATTTGAAAAACATTTCAAAAGTAACTTAGAAAGATATGTTAAAGAGCATCCAGAAGAGTATGTAATTCTTGAAAATTTGTCCAACATCCAGGAATCTTTTTATAAAACTCATTTAGAATTAGAAGAATATATTTCCATAAAATATAGCCCATTAACATTATTAGAAATTTTCCCTAAAGAAGGAAAATCACTATGTGTTTCCATAAAATGTGGTACCCCTCCAGAAAATTATGCCCTGTTTATTCAAAAGGTTCTAAAAAAATAAATCTTTAACAATAACTATCTCAACCGTATAGCATCCAAATTTCTAGGAGCATTTGTTTCCACTCTTTGAGACTTATGAATAGAGCTTGCCAAATCCAAACACTTGCTGCTTTCACCATGCACTAAAACTATTCTTTTCGGTTTAGGATCTAAGTGGTGCACATAACTCATAATCTGTGCTCTTGAAGAATGGCCGCTAAAACCTTGAATGTTGTGAAGCTCCATTTTCATTCTGAGAACTTCTGAACGACCTTCACCAACTCCAAAACTGATTTCGCTTTCTCCATTAAGAATTCTTCTACCTAATGAACCTTCACCTTGATAACAAGTTAATATTAAAGAATTTTTTGGACTTTCAGCTAATGCCTTAAAATATGAAACAGAAGCTCCACCAGTCATCATACCAGAAGTAGCTACAATAATACATGGTTCTTCACCTTCAATAATTTTTTCCATTTCTTTATAACTTGCAACTTGTTTGAATACATCTGACAAGAATGGATTCTGTGCCTGATGAAATATTGATTTACGAACTCGAGCATTAAAAAAGTCAGGATATGCTGTATGTATAGCAGTAACGTCCCAAACTAATCCCTGAACATAAATTGGTATTTTAGGCAAACTTCCTTCACGTATTGCTTTTTCTAATATCAGCATAACTTCCTGTGAACGGCCAACACCTAATACCGGCATTAATGCTTTCCCTTTTCTTTTAGCAGTTTCATTCAATACATTTAACAAATATCTTTCAGATTCTCTCCTTGACGGCGGATTATCTTCCTTGCCACCGTAAGTGCTTTCCATTATGATTGTTTCAACTCTTGGAAAACTTGAAACAGCAGCTCCTAACAAATTAGAAGTTTCATAATTAAAGTCGCCAGTATAAACTAAATTGTGCAAGCCGTTTCCTATATGCAAATGGCACAAAGAACTTCCCAAAGTATGCCCTGCATTGTATAATGTTAATCTAATGTCGGGTGTAATATCAGTAACGACTTCGTAATCCAAACATATGGTATGTTTTACCATCTCTTTAATATCAGAACTTGTAAATAATGGTTTTTTAATTTCTTTCCAGCCAACATTAATGTAATCTAATGCCAATAAAGCCATAGTATCCCTTGTTGGTGCTGTACAATAAATTGGACCTTCATAGCCATACTTGAATAACAAAGGAATCATACCACAATGATCCAGGTGTGCATGGCTTACAATAACTGCATCAATCTCATTAATCTTGAATTCAGGAGCATCAAAAAACGGAAACATGTCCTTTTCTGGAGCAGCAACATCTATGCCACAATCCAACAAAATCCTTGACTGAGGAGTTTGCAAGTAAAGACAACTTCTTCCAACTTGTCTGCCTGCTCCCAAGAAACTAACCCTTACCCACTGCTCTTTCTTGCTTGTTTCCCAGCCTGCATAAATTTTCTTTCCAACTTTATCTAAGAATTTTCTTCTAAAATCATTATTTTCATAAAGAACTTGCCTAATGTTTTCAATTAATTTAGATTTAATGCTAGGAGTTCTTTGTATTAATGGAACCCACATTGTTTGTTTCTTAATTTCTTTCAATAATTCTCCAGACTTGCCTATTGCCAAGCCTGGCTTTTCTGCTTCAATTATTACTTGGCTCCTTTGCGGGTCAAAAATCACGCTAGAAACATTAGCTTCTTCTGGTAATATCTCTCTAATTTTAATTTCAGCCTTTTCCATATCCATAGATATAGATGGATCAGGTCTAAGTTCTACTCTTTTTTTAATCAAACTAACAATATCTCTTATAAAATTGTCTGGTTCTAAAAAGAAATCTTCATTTTTTGTATAAACTATTATGTTTGCACCTTCAAAGCTACAGCTAGTAACTTCAGCCTTATCTGGTAAATGTTTTTGTATTTCTGCAATTATATCTGCCATTATTTCATTCCTTATTTTTCAATTCTTTAAGAATATCTTATGATTATTGTCTTATGTTTGTATCAATCATTTTTCCCATAACATGCTTATAACCTTCTTTAGTTATGGTAATTACATCTATTCCGTTTCCAGTTGCCAAATCTCTTTGTACTGCTGCGTTTATTGCTTTTACAGCAACGTGGATACCTTCGTCTAAAGTCATATCTTTCTTGTAAAGTGTTTCCAGAACTCCCATTGCAAATGAGGATCCAGAACCATCTGTGCAATAATCATCTGGTTCTGATATTGAACCATCAATACCTAACTCATACAGATGTTGCCCTTTATTATCAAAACCGCCTAATAAAAATCCAACTATTCCAGGAACCATGCTTGGGCGCCTTATATTAGCATAAGACAAGCTTGCTAATAAGTTGGCAGCTTCTTCAACACTTGGTTCTTTGCCTTTTCTTATATTAAGAAGTTTTAATTGAGCTTTAATGATTTTGGTAAATAATTGAGCATCACTAACCAAACCAGCTGTAGTGATTGCCATATGATCGCTAATTTTATGAATTTTTATTGTTTTTTTATTTGCAATTAAGTAGCCTGCACTTGTTCTTTTATCTGCAGCCAATACAATACCTTCTTTGCAAACTATACCAACAGTTGTTGTTCCTTTATGAACTTTTAAGTCTTCTTTCATTTCAACACCTCGCATAAGGTCATTTTAACCATAATATCCCTCAGAATGAGTTGATAATTATTAGATTTAAATCCTTTATATAGGTTTCGGTGTTATTATTTAGGAAGCTTTTTTAAATGGAATATAGTCTTTTAAAGTTATGAAAGCTGTTAAAGTCAAGAAAAAGGATGCTCAGGAAGTGATTAGAGAATTAAAGAAAAACAATGCTTTTAATGGTCAGTATGAAATTTTAAAAGAGAAAAATTACTTGTATATTCCTGTTTCTAAAGATTTGAAAGGTTTTGAGGTTATTGATAAAAAATTAAAGAAATTAGAAAGAATTGAAAGAAGTTTAGTTGAAGCTTTAAAAAATAAATTATCTGCTAAGGAATTAAAGTTAGTTCCTAGAAGTTTTGATATTATTGGAGACATTGCTATTATTGAAATTGATGAAGCTTTGGTTAAAAAAGAAAAATTAATTGGAGAAGCTTTGTTAAGATTAAATAAAAATCTTAAAGTTATTGCTAAAAAGGTCGGTTTTCATTCTGGTGAATTTAGAACACAAAAATTAAAAGTTATTGCTGGTGAGAAAAGAAAAATTACCTTGTATAAAGAAAATGATATTAGGTTAAAATTAAATGTTGAAACTTGTTACTTTTCCCCTCGTCTAAGTACTGAACGTATGAGGGTAGCAAAATTAATTAAGAAAGGTGAAAAGATTTTAGTAATGTTTTCTGGTGTGGCACCTTACCCTTTAGTGTTTGCTAAGAACTCTGAAGCTTCTGAGATATTTGGTGTTGAATTAAATCCAGATTGTCATAAGTTTGCTTTGGAAAACATTAAGTTGAATAAAGTAAAAAATGTTACAGTAGTTAATGGCGATGCTCGTGAAGAGGTTCCTAAATTGGGTTACTTTGACAGGATATTGATGCCTTTGCCTAAGAGTGCTGAAGAATTTTTAGATGTTGTTTTAAAAGCTTCTTCAAAAGGTACCATAGTACATTTCTATGATTTTTTGAATGAAGAAAACTTTCCTTCTGAATCTATTGCTAAAGTTAAGAAAGTGTTTCCTAAAGCTAAGATTTTAGATTCTGTTAAGTGTGGGCAGTCTGCTCCTGGCAGGTTTAGGGTTTGTATTGATTTCCAGGTTTTCTGAAAAATCTTATGAAAATTTTTGTTAAGTTTCTTAAAGGCTTATTTTCTTAATTTATCTCTCAAGTTTATTGTTAGTAAAAATGGGGTCGCTGATATGAAAGAATCTGAAATATTAGAGTTAAAGAAGTCTACTTCAGAATTAAAAGAAGGGATAATTTCAATAGTTTCTATTCTCAATAAACATCAGAAGGGAGAACTTTATTTTGGTGTTAAGAATAATGGTGAAGTTGTTGGTCAGGATGTTACAGAGAAAACCATCAGAGATATTTCCAAGTCCATTTCTGATAATATTGAGCCGAAGATTTTTCCTAAAATTAAAGAGATTAGTTTAGAAGGAAAGAAATGTGTCCATATTGAATTTTCTGGAGAGAATGTTCCATATTATGCTTTTGGACGTCCGCATATTC
This sequence comes from Nanobdellota archaeon, assembly GCA_018896675.1. Taxonomy (GTDB): domain Archaea; phylum Nanobdellota; class Nanobdellia; order SCGC-AAA011-G17; family GW2011-AR17; genus JAHIMK01. Next base: position 26,585 of record JAHIMK010000031.1, on the reverse strand, counting down.
GTGTAGGTGACGAAGATAAGAAACTTAGCTCTCAGGAATTAGAAAAGTTTATTCTGAAGAAAAAGAAAGTTTGTTGGGAAGAAGGAATTTCTGAAAGAAAAATTGAAGATGTCAATGAAGAAGCATTGAGAAGTTTTATTGGACGAGCAAATACAGTAAAAAGAATCAACTTCAAATTTACTAATGTTAAATCAATTCTGAATAAGTTAGAGCTTTTGAAAGAAAACAAACTGCTTAAAGCAGCAGAAGTATTATTTTGTGAAAAAAATCCCTCAGAAGTTCAAGCTGCTATTTTTGCAGGGACTGATAAATTAACTTTTCTTGATATCAAGCAATTTAAAGGAAACATCTTTAATCTATTAGAACAATCTGAATCTTACATTAAAGAACATATCAACTGGCGAGCAGAGTTGAAAGAGAGAGTAAGGAAAGAAATTCCTGAAATTCCTATTAGAGCAATTACGGAAGCATTAGTAAATTCTCTTTGCCATCGCGATTATGAAAACAGAAAAGGTAATGAAGTAGCCATATTCAAAGACAGGGTAGAGATTTACAACCCAGGATTATTCCCAGAAGGTTATGATCCAAAAGATTTCTTTTCTGGAACGGAGAGATCAATTCTTAGAAATCCATTTATTGCCAATACTTTGTATTTGAGCAAAGATATTGAGCGTTGGGGTTCAGGGATTAAAAGAATCCATGATGCTTGTAAGGAAGAAAATGTTAAAGTAGAGTTTAAGAAGCTCAAAAGTGGATTTTTAGTAGTCTTTTATAGAAAAGAAGAAGGTCCTAAAAGAGTCCTAAAAAAGGTCCTAAAAGGATTGACTGTAAATCAGAAGAAGATTATTCAGGAGATAGAGAAAAATCCGAAAATTACATCAGAGAAACTTGCCGAAATTGTTGGTATTTCTGCTAGGAAAATAAGAGAAAATATTAAAAAACTCAAAGATGAAGGAATTGTAAAAAGGGTTGGTGGAAGAAAGGAAGGTTATTGGGAGATTACAAAGAATAATTAAGGCTTGGCTGTTTTCCTAAGTAATTCAAACTGTTTTCGGTATGAATCTGCTACTCCTTTGTTTCTAATAATTATCAAATAATCGGTATTTCCCAAGACTATTGTTTGCACATTATCTCAGGGAAGAAGAGGTATTTATTTGAATAAAGATATTATAAGAGGCTTAAATTTAAAGCCTGGTAAAGAAGTTTTAATTTCGGTCCCTGATGAAAAACACATTCTAATAAGCTTATAAAGCCCGAATTTAAGCTTTCTAAAGTGTTGAATTTGATGAATAGAGAGCTTCTAGATTGAAAATTTTCTTTGTAGAAAGGTTTATATACTATTACTTACTAATAAGTAGTAACAAAAACCAGAATAAATCTGGGGAGGAAAAAACAAAATGGCAATAAAACAAAAAATAAAAGAAGCATTAATAGATTTGGGAGTTTATCTTTCAAATGGAGATAATCCAATAAAACCATCTAAAACAGGCACACTAAGCGAAAAACCTGAAGGAATATTAATCAAATTAATAGAAGAAACAGAAACATTCTTTAAAGAAGAAGGCAGGGCACGTTTTGGTTTAGGATCAGTAACAAAACCAAAAACACCTATACAAAATTTTATTGAAAATAAAGTAACAAATGGTTTAGGATATGAAAAAAGAACTAATCAAGACAATTCAGAAGAAGCCCTACAATCTCATCTAAGAGATATGGATGGAAAAATTGGAAAACATTGGTTTATTTTAGAAAAACCTACATTTGAAGACCAAGTAATGATTTATATGCGTGAGTTAGCTTATGGAGGCAAAAAATGACTGGAATGAATATAAAAAAATTTTACGAAGGTCTTAGACCAGAAGATAGGGAAAGAGTCAGACTTACAGTTGATAAATTGAAAGCAAGAGGTTTTGAAGTTTACGTAGCAGGTAGTTCTTTGGAACGTGTTGATTATAATGATATTGATCTTGTTGCAAAACCTCGAGAAGGGATGACAAAAATCGATGCAGTATTAAGTTTGGATAATGTCGTTGAATCCTTAAAAGGAATAGGCGCGAGCGAGTCAGGAGATGATATAAATCCTCTTAACCGATTCTCAAAGTTTCTATTAAATTATGAACCACTACGTTATGTTCAATCAAGAATCACAGATAGACGTAAAGTTAGTTTCAGTGAAGATTTAGCATTGCCACAAGATACACAAACTTATGTGATGTCAAAAGTTGCAAAAAGAAAAAGTCTAAATTTAGGGAAAACTAAAATTGATATTTCAGTTTCTTACAAACCGTTTGAACTAAATCCAGAAACTAAAAATATTAAGTTATAAATTTTACAAAACAAGGAGGCAAAAAATGTCAGGAATAAACCAAAACCTTTGGAATAAAATCAGACAAGAAGTTCAAGAAGATTATAATAGAGAACATCCTGAACCATGGAGTGTTCATAAGGTGAAAACTGAAAAGAAAGAAGTGTATGCTGTAAGACCTGTTATGTTTGACACAATTTTAATTTCAAATGGAAAATTTTTTGGGATTAGTTTTGATATAGATTATAGTTTAGGAGGTATGTACAATGAATGATTATAAAGCAATATTGGAAGAAAAAAATAAATTAAATACTACAGATAAAGCAGGAATCGTGGCAGGTTTAACTTCAGGTTTTTATCTAACTGCAATGCAATTAGAACCTATTAAAGAAGCTATGGCTAACTTAGATATTCACAACGATTTTGCAATTGCTGGTACAATTGGAGTAGGAACAGGTCTTGCATATCTTGTAGCTGAAAGTATAAGCAAATTATTTGGAGGTAAAAAATGAATGGAAAATCATTGAAACAAGCAATTTACTTAGGATTAGCAACAGCAGGTTTAGCTTTAGCTGATCAAATGGTTGGTAACTCTAGTTTGTCAGAAATGGCTAGCTTAATGTATAATGCGCCTGCAAATGGTAGCCCTATTACAGCACAACTTTCATTGTTTGCTGATAATATAGGCAGATTATCATTGCCAGGATTAGTAGCTGTAGGAACTGGAGCAGTTGGAGCTTACAAAACTTTAGAAGCTTTAGTTACTAAACCTAAAGAAAAAAAGCAAGAATCTCAATAATTTTTTAGTTAGTTTTATAAATATCTTTTTATTATCTATTACTCTATGAAATGCGAAAGATGTAATTCAATGGCTGAAAAAGGAGACTTGTTCTGCAGACAGTGCGGAGAAGAAATGCCAGAAGAAGATACTTTTGTCTGCGAGTGCGGTACTGAAGTTAGAGCAAGCGACAGGTTTTGCCATCATTGTGGCAGTAGTTTTTCTAAAAATACTTGCGAATGCGGTGCAGATATTCCAGATAATGCAAATTATTGTCCAGGATGCGGAATAAAAATTGAAGCTTCTGAAGAACCTGTTGAAGAACCAATTCCAGAAGAGCCAGTTGAACCAGACTTAGAAAATCAACAACAAGAATTTAACAACAATTGGGATGATAAACCTAAAGAAGATAGTTTTTCAGACAGCTTAGGTTTGACAAATATTAATCCCTACTAAGCCCTTAAATCATACTTAGTTGTTTCTTTTACTTTTATTTTAATTAATTCTCCAAGTTTAAATTTGCCTTTTATAACTACGGGTTTGTAAGCAAAGTTTCTACCCACAAAAGTTCCATTTTTTCCTTTTTCATCTATAAGGATTTCTCCTTTCCAGTTTAACCATTTAGAATTATTTTCTAAGGTTATTTTATCAAAAAGGTTAGTTATTTTTAATGAACGTTTTTTAAGAACTTCACTGGGTAAAGATTTTAGTTTATTAGCTACTGTATTTGGCATTGACCAAAATCTGTTAATGTTTAAAATATCTGGTTTTGTTTCTTTAATTAAGTTAATAGATTCTTGAAAATATTCTTCTGTTTCAGTTGGATAACCTAAAATTAAATCTGTAGAGATAGTCATTTCTGGTATTTGCTGTTTAAATTTAGTTATAATTTCTTTATATTGTTCTACAGAATATTTTCGATTCATATCTTTTAGAACTTTATCTGAACCTGATTGAATGGGGATATGTAAAAACTTAAACATTTTTTCATCTTTAAAAATTTCAATTAATTCTTTAAGAGATTTATGAACAAAATTTGGATTAGCCATACCTAACCTAATTTTAAAATTGCCTTTAACTTCTAAAATTTGTTTTAATAATTTAGGTAAAGTAGTCCCAATATCTAAACCATAACAACCAATGTCTTGTGCAGTTATCCAAATTTCTTTACAGCCATCTTCTAAACTTTGATTAACTTCTTCTAAAATTTTATTTGGAGGATATGAAAATAAATCTCCTTTAATGCTTTTTACAATACAATAATTACAAGAACTTACACAGCCAGAACTTATAGGAATTATTGAGATAACTTTGTTTTTTCTTTTTCTTGGAATGCATAATTTAAGTTTTTTAGAATTATTTAAAAATTTAACTTGTTTGTTTTCCAAAGTCTTTTCAACAGCATAAACAATCCTATCAATATTGTGTGTATTAATCAAAGAAGCTTTTGGTTTTAGTTCTAATAAATGTTTAACTTCATGTTTAGGAATGCAGCCAGCAAATATAATTTTAGCATTTGATTTTTTAGCTTCTCTTAATCCTTTATGTAAGCTTGGACCCTTAACAGAACATAAGTTGATGATTATTAAATCTTCATTTTTTTCTACAATTTCATAACCTTCTAATTGCAATAAACCGGCCATCATTTCGCCTTCTGCAAAGTTGTTAGAGCAGCCAAAAGAGACTATTTTTATCTTTTTCATAAGCTAAAACCTAATTAATTAATTTATAAGGGTTTTGAAAGAAATCATCCAAATAATCTTTTGTAATTCATAAAAATAATTTTTTCAGCTTCTTCAACTTCAATCTGTTTAATCTCAGCAATCACTTTCAAAGTTTCTTTAACATTCATAGGCTCATTACGTTTGCCTTTCTCATGAGAAAGAAAAGGACTATCTGTTTCTGTCAACAAATAATTGCTACTTACTTCCTTAACTAAGTCCTTAAACTGGTTAGCATAACAAATTATTGGAGGTATGGAAAAATACCAACCATGCTTTTCAATTCTTTTAGCCAACTTTAAGCTGCCATTAAAACAGTGCATTATGACTTTTTTAACTTTAGATTTTTCCAGCATTTCAACAGCTGTTTCTTCTGCTTGACGAGAATGTACAATTATAGGAATATCCAATTCTTTTGCCAAATCAATAAACTTTTGAAAAACTTCTTTCTGTCTAATCATGTTTGGAACTCGCATACCATCCAAACCAACTTCACCAATAGCAATCGGTTTGGATTTTTTAATAAATTCAATCTCAGATTTTATTTGACGATCATTCATTTTTAAAGCTTCATCAGGATACAAACCTAAAGCTGGTTTAATCACATCATATTTCCCAACTAACTCTAAGGTTTTACGATTACTTTTCTTACTAATACCATTATTGATAATAAAAATAACACCGGCTCCTTTAGCCCTTTCAATTACTTCATTTAAATCATTAAAACCTTCAAAATCCAAATGACAATGTATGTCTACAAGCATTTTTATCAAGACATAAATAACATTTAAATAGTTTGCCCAAGATTTTCTAATTATGAAAAACGTGTATTTAGTAGCTCAAGAGTTCAAATGGGAGTCAAATTGTGGTGCTTTAGCTAGGGTAGTAGCAAATTTTGGCTTTAAGAACTTAGTATTCCTTAATCCACAATGCAATCATAAAGGCGAAGATGCTATAAAATACTCAAAACACGCTAAAGAGCTATTAAAGAAAGCTGCCATAATAAAAAAATTTGATGAATTAAAAAAGTTTGATTATGTAATTGGAACTACTTCAATGTTAGGAACAGATTATAATATTCCAAGAAGCCCCTTAAACCCAGAACAATTAAGAGATTTAATTAAAAAATCAAAGAATAAAAAGGTAGCAATTGTAATAGGAAGAGAAGGCGAAGGCTTGTCTAATGAAGAGATAAAAAAGTGCGATTTTGTTGTTAGTATTCCTACTTCTCAAAAATATCCAACTATGAATGTTAGCCATGCTGCTGCTGTAATATTATACGAAATTTCTAAAATCTCCAAAGAAAAGAAAATAGGGGACAATTTTGTTTTGGCTGGTAAGAATGAAAAAGATGCTTTGTTAACAATTATTGAAAAAAATATTAGTAAATTAGATTTCAAAACTGAACAAAACAAGGAAACTCAAAGAATTATATGGAAAAGGTTAATAGGCAAATCTTTTCTGACAAAAAGGGAAGCAAATGCCTTGTTTGGATTTTTTAAGAAACTGAAGTAGCATAATTCTTATAAACAATTTTTGCGTATATTAAATTATGAAAGTTGGCATTAAAACTTATACTGATAAAAAGGGTTATAAGTATTTGAAAAAAATTGTTGACTATTGTGATTTTATTGAGATTTTGATAGTTCCAGATAATAAATTATGGAAGAAATTCAAAGATTATGATATTCCATTCACCATTCATGCTGCCCACCAGGGTTTTAATGCAGATCCGAGTGACAAAAAAAAGCATGAAAGAACAGATTTGTGTTTGAATACTGCCATTGATGCAGCAGATTACTTTGACAGTGATGTTATTATTGTACATCCAGGTACTGTGGGAACTTTAAGAAAAAGTTGCATTGAAACTGCCTTGAAATATCTTAAGAGATTTAAAGAGCCCCGTTTTCATATTGAAAATTTACCCTCTTGGAAACATCATATTGAATTGGGAACTTTGCCTGAAGAAATTGAGACTTTCACTAAAAGATTAAAATGTAATTTTTGTTTTGATTTGTCGCATGCTGCCTTGTCTGCCCCGATGCTTAAAGTTGATTATAAAAAGTTTGTAAAAAGTTTTATGAAATTAAAACCAAAATATTTTCATATGTGCGGTGGCAATGTCCTGAAACATGATGATCATCACCCCCTAATGGAAGGAAATTATGACCAGAATTATTTTAAGAGTTTGCTGCCAAAAAAAGGAAGAGTTATATTAGAAACGCCACATAATGTCCAGAAACATATTCAAGACATTAACTTTTTGAAAAAATGAAATATTTAATATTCTTATCCGGAGAGAATTTAGAGCTTGCAAAAGAAGAAGTGCTAGCTTTAGCAGGCAAGAAAAAGTGTAAACAGCACAACAATATAATCATTGTTGATTCTGAAGATTTTAATTACAAACGATTAGCTTATGCACATAAAGTTTGTCAGCACATTTTTACATGTAAAGGAATACATCTAAAAAAAGTTATAATAAGGAATGATTGGCAAAAATATTACCAGAAAAATTTCGCAGTTAATACTTACAAAACTAAACTTACTGGATTAGAGTTAGCTAATATTATGTGGAATAAATTGAAAAATCCAAAAGTTGATTTATTATATGCAAAAACCAAGTTTGAATTTTTTGAGATTGAAAATAAAGTTTATTGTGGTTTGCAGTTATGGGAAAATGTAGAAGATTTTAATTTTAGAAAAGCCCATAATAGGCCTGGATTTTCGCCTGTATCTTTACATCCAAAACTTGCAAGGACCCTAGTAAATCTTTCAAGAGTAAAAAATAAAATGTTAGACCCTTTCTGTGGCACCGGAGGCATTTTGATTGAAGCTGGGCTGATGAAAATAAAAACTATTGGAACAGACATCGATAAGGAAATGTTAAAAAAAGCCAAAAAAAATCTTAATTATTTCAAATTAAATTGCCTATTGGAACAAAAAGATGCTCGTGAAGTAAATTATAAGGTTGATGCTATTGTCACAGATCCGCCTTACGGTAAATCAAGTTCGTTAAAAAATACAGAAATGAAAAAATTAATAATGGATTTTCTAAAAAATGCTTATAAAATATTACCTAAGAAAAGTTATTTGATTATGATGTTACCTAACAATTTAAAAATTAAATCCAAATTCAAAATTAAAAACAAAATAGATTTCTTTATTCATAAAAGTTTGACTAGAACAATTTATATTATGCTAAAATAAGCATTAAAAAATTTCCTAAAAAAACTAATAATTTTATTAACCAAGGTAATAGATTAACTACGATTAATATTAAACAGATAATGCTTACCAAGCCTAATAACCATGTAGCTTTTTTCTCAGACTTAGTCAATGCTAATGCAGATACTAAAAACATTCTGCCACCATCTAATGGCCCTAAAGGCAATAAGTTAAACAAACCAACACCTAAATTTATCAAGAATAGCCATAACAAAAGGATGTTAATCCAAATTAAAGCTAAAGGCAGTTTGCCATAAGATGCATATTTTTCCCTTACTTCCAAATTAGTTTGATAATTACTAATCCCTAAATAGCCTATAGACTTATTTAAGGGATTTTCTGCAGCCACTACATTATATTCGCCTTTGTCTGTTTTTAACAAAAGTTCATCACCTGGCTTAATTTCTGCTATTGTCAATAAAAATTCTGTGAAATTTTGAGTAGACATGCCATTTATTTCTTTAATCACAAAAGGAGTTTCTATTCCTGAAAGTTCCATAGGATAGCCTTTCAATACAGAATTTACCTGCAACCCGGCAGGTTCAAAATAGCTAGGCAACATAGGACTCACAACAAAATTCAAAAGTAATAAGAATAAAATTCCAAAGATTATATTAGCAAACGGACCAGCTGCAAAAACTGCTAGCTGTTGATGTTTCTTAGCTTTTTTCAATTGTTTTTCATCAGGTTCAACAAAGGCCCCTAAAATTGGACCGAAGATTGCAAAACCTGAACTTTTAATTTTTATCTTGTACAATCTTGCAAAAATTCCGTGTGAAAATTCATGAACTACAGCTACAATGAATATTGAAATAATCCAGTGCCAAAAAGATAACTTAGGAGCTCCCGGTATTTGGACGCCGGGCAATACAGGTGCTAAAGGAGGAATAGCTCCAGGCGTAATTAAAAAAGTAAATGTTTCCTTTATTAAAATAATAAATATGAATATCATTCCTGCATAGCCTAAAAATAATGCTAGCCAGCCTAAAAGATGAAATAATCGTGGAGCTAGTTTAGGAAGTTTGTCCATTAACTTTAATCCAAACTTAGTTTTGTACAATGCAACAATCTTGCCTTGCATTGTAAATTTATGCCTATATCTAAAAAATAAGAATATTATGATACCATAAAAGATTATAAGTGAGATTATGTCAAAATTCATTATAAATCAAAGAGAATAGAAGTTTTTAAAATTACCTCTTGCTTTTAATAGGCCTAAAGTTCTTGCCACTACAAACTCGGCAAGCAACTTTCTTTAATAAAATTCTTGACATGTCTGTCCTAATCTTGGACTTACAGTTTTTGCAAACAAATACTCTTCCAAACATCCTTTGCATAGCTTCTTTAAATTTTGCCATTTTACTTTGCCTGTTTTAATACTCTCTGGCCCATGATTATCCAATAAACTACTTGGTTGCCTTCCTTAACTTCACCATCTATATCTTCTGTTATCTTAATGTCAAATGTTTCGTAAGTTGTCATATCCATTACAGTAGCTGTATCTCCTTTTACAGACAATACTTGAGCTGCTTTCTTATCTATGATTGGAACTTTAACCTTATCATGACCAGGCATAACTTTAATTATTTTTTTGTTATCAATAATGCTTATTGCTTCTACACGGCACTTTGCACTGCCATGTTTGCCTGTTTTTGACTTTTCTACACTTTTAACAGTGCAAGCAAGATCATCAAATATTACGTAACTTCCTGGCTTTAAATCCGAAGCTGATTTTTGTATTGTATCCCCACTCATGATTTAAGAAAAGAAACTGAGCCCATTTATAAAGGTTATGTTTGGATTTTAGAATTTTAATTAGATAGTTTATAGCAGCTGCCTTAAGCTTAATTAATTACTCTTTAAGACATTAATTCCATTATTGAAGTCATCTTATAAGAAATCTTATGTTTTTTTAAAAGATTTAAAATTTCCTTATAATGTTTTTTAGGAACAAGAACAACACCTTTACCTATTTTTTTCCCGTCGTAATTCTCTAAAATCCCTTTGTATCTCTTTCCATAATGGTTGAAACCAAAAAGCCTCTTGTTGAATAATACACGGTTTGCATTAGGCCTTATCTCGTCCCATGAAAAAAGAACCATAGCTCTTGTGTTGCTTGGCATTTTTCTGTAAGAGCCATAAAGCACTATCCCATCAGATACTATGCTATCATATAATTCCCATTGCTCTAGATTGCCAACCATTACCTTTATGTCATTCTCAACACCTAAAAGCTTCCATTTTTTAAATTCCTCTGTCTTGCAGAATCTTTCAACAAGATTTTCCGCTTCTTCCTCAGGGATGCTTCCATCAATAAAGATATCAATATCGCTTTTATCATCAGCTTCCATTCTTGCAACGCTTCCGAAAAGCAAAATATCATTTATTTTCCTTAGGTCTGCATGTGCGATAAAAAAAGAAGCAAAAGAAGAGGCATAACTAATTAACTCGTTGCCTAATGTACTCGAATTCTTTCTTGAGTTTGTTGAAGACATCCAAAACCTCTTGTATTTCTGTTTTGTTTCTTGGCCTGCCGTAGCAGAGCTTGTTTCTTTCTGATTCTATCTTTGATATTAAATGTATTAATTTATTTTTCCCAGGGAAATCAAAGCCGAATTTATCCTTGATCTTATTTTTTGAGTTGAACCATTCATGCTTTATGATAAAACCCGGGCTTATGTGTTTTGTTTCATGCAAGATGATTTCAAGCATGTCGATTGCGGCTGCGGAGGCGTTAAATCCTATTGTTCTCTGCCTTTCCAATATTCCTATGCGTATGCTTTCCTTGATTACTTCTATGCTTTCCCTAAGCTTTTCCTCATGCGATTCAATCTTCATAATTATTCCATCTTTTTATATTTTTTGGTTCATTTGAAACTAAATCTTTGGTTCATTTGAAACTAAAATATTTAATAATAAATGAAGGTAAATATTGTTTAAAGAAGTTTTCCCTTAATTTTCCCAAGGATTTTCAGGAAAGATGAAAATTAGCTCAAGATTTTCTCGCATTAGAAATAAAAAAAACTTTGCCTCTGCGGAAAAACAGAGTAACCAGTAAAAGACAAAGAAAACAAAACTAAAGAAAGCTGCTATAAACTTAAAGCCGTTTTAGAACATCTCTAAGGGCTTTTTCAGGATCAGCGTCATCTTTCTTAGGTTTTTTCCCTAAAGTTTCCTGTAAGGCTTTTTCCAAGAACTTTATTTTTAAATTTTGGTCAAATACTTGCTTTTGTAACACGCTTAAAGCACACCATAATTGGGCATTAGAAGTATTTGAAGAAAACTTGTAAGCATCCCTATGCCTGACAGATTCAGAAATTAAAGCTTCCAAATGCTCCTTAAATAAAGGGTCTATTTTGTCACGCCAGCTTTTCATAATAACTATAATTAGTCTCAAATTTATAAAATTTTAGGTAATATTTTTAAATTCAAGAAGAAAACTAGTTGTAAAATGAATGAAATATGGCTAAATGGCATTGCAGTCATTATTTTTATAATAGGATTATTTTTCTATAAGCTTAATTTAAGAAAGATTCATTATGGTAAAGTTGTCTTAATTTGTCTAGGTTTAGTGTTAATTCCATTATCTAGTTTTATTAATTCTTATTTACCTTATTTTATCCAATTAATATTATTTGCAGGTTTTTCTCAGTTTGCTCATGAATATTTTAGAGGAGGCTTGTTTCGTAGAAGAAAGGAGTTGCATGAGATTTATACCAGTAAAAGGAAAGAACACAAATATGCTAAGGAGTTCTTATATCCACATTTGAAAGAGTTAGAGAAAAGAAGGTATGAACTTATTAAAGAAACTGATAAGCTTTCAAGTCTTAAAGATGAATTAAAAGAACAAGCTAGACAAATAAAAGAAGAGAGAAAAGAGTTAGAGGATGCTAAAAAAGAAGTAAAAAATGTTCACTTTGAAGTTTTGTCTGAAAAGGAGGATAAAGAATGATTTTAGCTTTTTCATCACATTTGGGAATATTTTTAATGATTAATATCTTGTCTTTACTGTTTATTGCTTATGGTGTCAGAAGGATATTCTTTAGCAAGAATTTTGAAGATGATATTGATAAGAAAGTATTAGCATTTTTCTTAGTAGGAATAATGTTATTTGCTTTAGGAATTTTTGCTGACACTTTAGTATTATTAGGCATGAACTCTTATTTAGGTAATTATCAATCCACTTTAATATTAAAAACATTAGCTCCTGTATTTTTCACTTTTGGAGCTATCTCTTTACAAAGACATAAATAAGAATTACAAATCGTTTCTTTGCAATTTTTTAGACAATTCTTCTTTTGGTTTTAAAGCTGGAAGATTTGGTGTTAAGTTCATTAAATCTTTGTAATTTACACTAGGAAAATCTATATTAGTTTTCTTAGTATGTTGCTCTTGTTTCTGTTGTTCATGCAATATAAAGAAATTATGAAATATATTATTAACTTCTTCTTTCTTTTTTTCCATATGTTCTATTATATTCATTTTAATTTTAGTGTGTGTTGTAAATTGATTTCCAATGCTGCAAATGCTCCATGTAAAGATTTCTTTAAGTCCCATTCTTCATTTCTAACATCAAAAGTTCCAGAACGTTTTTTTGATGAAAGTTTCAAAGAAACATCAAAAACTTTTGCTCTTCCTTGGTCATTCATAACCTTAACATGTACTGTTAACTCAATATTACCTAATTGAGATTCGTAATTTTGTAACTTGGCATATCCTTGCTCAACTATTTTTTTTAAGCTTACAACCTCGAAATCATCAAGGTCTTTTGTTCCTAAATATTTTATTGACATTTGTTTCACCTTTTAGTGTTTAAATGATTATTAGCTATAAATATGTTGCTATTTTGGTTTAGTTTTATTCAACCATTCTTCTGATATAAGAGGTTTATAAAATTCTCTTAATTGTCTAGGCATTATTATCTTTTTAGCATAAGTTAACTCAGCAAATACTGAATGTAATTCATTGCTAAAAAAATCCAAATCCCCATATTCTTCTTTTCTAGGGATTATATTTTGAAATTCTTTAAAATCTTTTTCTTCTGGAGAACTATATCCAGCTCTCTTCAAAAAATCTATTTTTTCTTCTAAAGAATTTGAATTAATCATATCATCATATAATTTACGAACTTCGATTGAAAAATCTTTTTTAGATTCAGATGAAATTAAATCATTATACCAAAAATCATGGAAAAGTTCATGCATCAATATAGGTAAAGGGTCTACTATAGAAGAAATAAAAAATGTTATACCTGGACCTTTTTCTTTTCTTATAAATAAATATTCACTTAACAAAACCTGTTCTTTCAAACCATAGTAAAATCCAAGATACAATGATCCTTTTTTAGTTTTTTTATTTTTTAAAACACCATACTGATTGTCGTAAATTTCTTCTTTAATTTCTTTTGTGTCATTCAAAAATCCTGAATCTAAAATCCTATATAAATAAACAGAAAAAGTTTCTTGACTTGCTAAAAGCTCAGATTCTTTATTTGGTTTTTTTGGCCTTACATCATCATAAACAGCTAAAGTTACAGGAGCACACGAAGTTAAACTTACGGATAAAATCAAAGCATTAACAATTTTAGTCAAACCCTTCATTTTAAACTTAATATTTTAGCTTAATTTAAATAAATTGCTATAAAATTAGAAAGAAAGCTTAACTTTTAACCATGGAAGTATTGCTGAACCTGTATTAAAAGTTTCTTTGCTAAGCTCAATATCTTTTAACATTCCTTTCTTGCCATCCAAATCAAACAAATTCCCGCTCAAATTCCAAGCTCCTGGAGCTAATAATCTAGCAAATTTACCTTGTTCAATGGATTTTCCAATATGAATTCCTGCAACAAAGCTAGCTCTAGATTTATCTGCACCATGCAACCCCATTAAAGCTTTAACATAAATACCTTTATCAATATCTGACAACATTTTTTCATAAGGAACATTGCCTGGTTTAATGTATAAGCCCCTTAATTTTTCCCTAACAGGAGCTTCTGTTCTGTCTTCAGCCAAAATTGGTCTCCGCATCCCATTACCTGTAGGTTCTTTATTTGATTTTAAAGCAGATACTGCATCATACAAAAATGTCTTTAAAATTCCATTTTTAATTAAAATATTTTCTTTTGAAGAGTTGCCTTCATCATCTGTTGGACTGCTAGATAATAAATCTTGATGAATTCCAGTATCAATAATTGTTAATTTGTTACTTGCAACTACATCATTAATTTCTAATTCTGTTAAACCATGCTCTTTTGCACTGCCATAAACCTTTTCTCCTAACAATGTTCTTAATATTGATTCAAAACACATTGGATCCAAAACTACTTCTAATTCTTTGCCTTTAACATCAAGTTCAGAAGGAGTTACTTGTTTTTTAGGCAACTTATTATACAAATCAATTGCTAAATTTTTTATTTTTTCAAAATCTTTTGGTTTAGAATAATTTATATAAAAATCATAATCAATACTATTTATTTCAGCAAAAGCATTAAAACTGGTTTCTTTTGAAAAAGACAATCCATTTTTTGTTGCTACTAATCTTTCGCCATAAGCTACAACTATGCCACCTTCAAAACTTTCTAAATCTTTGACTTTAGCATAAATTCTTGTTTGCATTTCTTCTGCAACTTCTCTTAACATAACAGGATTATCAAACAAATCTAAAACATCTTGATCAAAATTATCTATTACAGGAGAATTTTCTATTTTTGCAAATTGTTTCAAAACTGTTGGTTTAGTATTAGTTAACGCTTTCTTCACTGCAATTATACCCTCGTCAACATCTAACCTCGTTATTGCACTTGAACCTAATTTTCCATCTTTCAAAACTCTAATCCCAATACTGCTTATATCTAAAGACAAACTTACAGAAATTTTCTTATTTTTAATTTCATATTCTAAAGATTTACCTGCACCTATACAAAGTTCTATATCATCTACTAAACTTTTTGTTTTTTCTATTAATTCCTTTGCAAATTTTTTCAGTTTCATTTTCAATATGCTAAATTTATACTGTCGCTTACTCTTATCTTAACTATTGGACCACCATCTGTAACAAACTTAGTTTGACCAGCTTTACCACAAAAGCCCCCGTCTGGTATTTCTACTTCACCTGAAAATCCTTCTGCTGTCAATAAAGCAGTTCTTGTAGCCACTGCCATGTTAGCAGGTAATAATACTATCTTTGTTAATGTTCCATCTTTAATTAAATAGCCAATTTGTAAACTAGTAGCCATGCCGTCTTTACTTACTTGACCACCTAAACTGCCTTCTAACAAAATTCCTAGCTTAACATCTTTCAATAATTCATCTAACTCTTGACTTTTAATATCTTCAGCAGGTGTAATAAATGTGTTAGTCATTCTTACTACTCTTTGATCACCTAACTCTGAAAAGCCCCTACCATTAGGTTCTTCATTATAATAATGAGCAGTTTCTCTGTTGTGTAATTTATTTACAATCTTGCCGTTCTTAATTAATTGAACTGGTTTTATTTCTACACCTTCATCATCAATATATTGAGAACCAAATCCTTTGTCCCAATTAAATTTACCATTTTCCATCAAGGGAGCATCATAAATGTCTACAATCTCAGAAGCTATCTTTTCAACAATTGGTTTACCATTACTTTTTAGCAATCCAGAGCCGCCTTCTTTAATAATGTCTGCTTCAAAATTATGTCCTTGAGCTTCGTGTACAAAAACCATTGTTGATGGTGTTAAAACATAATGTGTTAAATTATTTAATTCTTCTTTAGTAAGTTCTCTTGCAGAAAGTAATTTGATAGCTTTATCCATCACATCTTTTATTTTTTCTACTATCTTGGGTTTTAATTTATCATTTTCTAAAACTAAAGATATCTCTTCAATGTCAGCTTCCCTCATTCTAAACTGAGACATTTTATTCTCTTTTTTAACTTTAACAAAAACTTGTAAGAAAGTAGTTGGTAAAACTTGAGTTTTATAAATTCCTTGAGTATCTGCTATAATCTTTTCTTCAATTTGTGAAAAGAACCAAACTTCAGGTTTAATTTCAACTTTATTCTCTTTTGAAATTTTTTCAGCTAATTCTTTTACTCCAGCAATAATTGCTGACATTTTATTAGAAGTATCAATCTCCCTCAAATCAGATTTTAATTGTTTACCATATTTTTGTTTTTTAGGATTAGGAATTTCTGCCAAACCATAATCTTCATCTGGTTTTCCAGTTTCTAAAATTTTTAATACAGTATTAATGCTATCTTTCATTTTTTCTTCAGTTTCCATTCCTAAAGAAACTTCAATATGTTTTTTATCTTTGATTAATCTTAATTGCATAGCAGCTTTTGAAGAATAAGGTACAACTAACTCCTGTCCGTCTGGCAATAATTTAGTTTCAATCTTGGAAATATTTTCAATTAATAAATCAGCATAATCTACTTTATCTTTAACATGATTTAAAGCAAAGTCTGAAAATTTTTTAAGTTTATTTTCATCCCGTATTTCCATTTTAGATTAGAAAGAATGTTTGCTTTTAAAGTTTATCCTATAATGTCAAAATTGTGTAAATAATTCCGCCTGTAAATATTACAAAAAGTAAAGCATCAAGAATAAATCTTGGTTTTAAACTATATTCAGGTTTTCTGTCGCCCATTTTTTGGGCATTCCTGTGCATAAAAATTATTGCTAAACCGCCTAAGCCACCAGCTATTGATCCTGAAATGCCGATAATTTGAATAAAACCAGTAAACTTAGATAAAGCAACACCTAAGGGCAAAAAACATGTTAAAACCCAAGCTATATGTTTATTATATTTGTAATCATATTGATAAGTCCATTTTAATGCCAACCCTAATGTTAAGAATGATGTAGCCATTGAAAATATTGCAAATAAATTTCCCAAAATTAAAATATGGTTTCCTAATAAATTTCCTAAACCAATTGTTGCTATTTCTGTTGTTTGTAATCCAGTAGTTCCAACAATAGCTATGCTAAAAAGAATGTAAACTGCTATAGGAATTAACATGCCTATGATTATTGCTTTTTTTAATTTCTTTTTCTCTTTAATCAGTTCTTCTTTAAGTTCTGGTATTGCCGCCATGCCTAGTAATGCAAAGAATACTACGCCGTAAGGAAGTAAAACATTTGAAAAGTTTAATGTAACTAAATTTTGCATATCTATTTTAAACATTGCTATAAAAAATAATGCTAATATTAAAAATCCCAATATTGCACTTAAATAAATTTCTGCACCTTCAATTATGTTTAAGCCACGCCAAATCAAATAGGCCATAAAAATAAAAAATAAAAACATTGCTAACGCTTGGTTAATTCCAAACAAGGCATTTAATGATTGGCCTTCGCCGATTAAGTAAGCTATCAGAGCACCATAAATCCCAAAGAAAATAGAAATAGCCATAACTCTCTTTCCCCATTTGCCTGTATATTTTTCTGCATAACCTACAAGTTGATGCAACCCTTTAGTCCTTAACGCTATTTCTCCAACATATAAATTCATTAAGATAACCGCTAAACCAATTAAGATAATATGGATAATTCCTATCAAAAGTCCTGACTTGGCAACAACATAAGGTATTCCTAAAATGCCTGCACCTATAACTGTGCCTACTAAAGTTGCTATAGCCCCTATTAAATGATTTTTTGCCATTTATCTTCTCTTTTTTATTATTAATAAAGTAAATATAATTATTAATGTTGCTATTATAGTAATTAATAACCAAATATAACTTGTTTTTTCTTCTATAACTTCTTTTTTTATTATTTTTTCTTCAAAAATGGGTTCTTCAAAATCACAAATATTCTCTTTATCACATTGAGAATATTCAGATAAATCAACTTTCAAAAGCAACCTGTCTTCAGGACTGTAAATCATTAGTTCTTTAGCATCATCAAAATAAGGAAATATTAAAGATACAATCCTTTCAGTTAAATCTGGTACATCAGCTTCAGGCCGATCATAAACATGTAATTCTATAGGAAATTCAAAAGAATATAATTTTTCTTCTTTAAAAGAAATAACTTCTGCCTTATAAGGCAATATTGGTTCTAAAAAATAATCTGGAGCATAACCTTCAACTAATTCAATTTCTTCTAAGGTTAAAGTTTGATTTTTAAAATTTACATCTACTCTAAAGACAAAATCATTTACTGCAAAAACCCCCAATGATAAGATACAACAGAATAAAGGAAATAAAAATTTTATCTTAACCAAATTGAATCAGCCTCCTGTTTAATTCATCTAAGGAGGGTTTATTAAAATAAAATGCTTCTTGTTCACCTTTCATAATAGAATTTTCACTTGGCCGATAATAAGCTTTACATCGTTCATCACATTGTGAGCCACCACAACTCCTATAATCTGTCTTAGCTTTATCTGCAACTGCTTGCCCCCATAAAGTTTTTGCTTCATTATAACTTGTTAAACAATTTGGAGGATGAGGAAAACCATTAGTTAACCCTTTCTTATCACAAGGATGACAATATTCGTCTGCTAATCCACCAAAAGCATGACCAAATTCATGCACTATTGTTCTAGCATCACCATATCTCCCTTTAAAATAACTGGACATAAATATTGGTCCTCCTAGACCATTAGATTGAGCAATTCTTGCATCAAATGTAGTTAAAACAATTACAACATCTGATTGTGCACATTGTTTTGCTTCATTTTGAAAGACTCTCATATGATAGGCATTAGGCTGACTAAATATTCTTGCAGTTGGAGTATAAATAGTCCAAACTATGAACTTACCACTATTTTCTTTGAATGGTGATATAGACAAGATTCCCTTATTCTTGCTTTCTTTATCCATATAGAATTGTACATCTTCTAAAAAATCTTCTTCTGATGAATAACCATCTGCAATAAAAAGAATATCCAATGGTCTTGAAGGATTTGTAGCTGAACTTATTTCTTTAAATTCCTTACAATTAGTTTTTTTAATACAATTATTCTTTTTACAATATGCATCTTCACCACAATCATCATCTGATTCGCATTTTATTGGTTTTTGTTCTTTAAAAGAATAAACTTTAATCCCTTCTAAAAAACATTCTTTTGTATCAATCCTACACTCAAATTGATTAAATGTGTCTGTTTCATTATCATAAATATATGTGGAAAATCCAACACCTAAATCATACCAATTCCCTTCTTTAACAGTAACTTTCCTGCTGTCAAAAGTTATTTTTGAAGTCCAATCAGCACCAATCAAAAGACTACTTTCTTTATCTCCTAAAGCAAATTGCTCAAGATATAATTTTCTAATTTGAGCAGATGGATGATATATTAGTTTTATATTAGTTGGATAGATTTCTTTTGAATTTTCGATTAGAACAGGAGTTTTTCTTAATTTAAAATTTAATAATCCAGAATAAGAATCCATAAAAAGGCAACTTCTGTCAATATATCTTAGATTTCTGCTTTCAAAGGAAGCACAATCTCCAAAAGCATCTTCATTTGGCAATAAAAATAAAGATCCCCTATTAACTTCAAATAAATCATGTCCCTTATTATTAATAACAAATCCGGGATCATTACTATCTTTATTAGTTGAAAGAACTAAATAACCTACAGCCTCATTTTGAGGCCATATTTTTCCTGAAGTTCCTTTAACAGCATAATAAAAATCAAATTCACCTGTTTGACTATTAAATAAAGTAAATCTTATCAAATAAAATTCTTCATCAGATTCAATAATCAAATCATCAAAAGATGCAAAGTTCTCTGCTTTAGCTGAAAAAACAAACATACTATATAAGCTACTTTCATCCCAAATACCTTTATTAGTACCAAACAAAATTTCCATGCCGGTATTAAAAGAATTATCCATTCTAATATCCGAAAAATCAGAAATATTAGCGATATATCTTTCACCAATAGATTTTCCGTTTTCATATTGATTTAAATATTTATAATAAACCAAAGTTGCTCGTCCTTTAAGATTAGCAGATGAAGTCTCTGGATATAAAGAAACATCCATTTCGCAATCTTCTTTACAAATAAATGAATAAATGAAGTTTGAATAAGAAGCATCTTGCAGATTAAATATAAAATTTTTAAAATCAGAAGCATTAATTATGAAATTACCTTTTATTTCTACTTTATTCCTTCTAGTTGAAGATGTTCTAAATTTACCTTCTTTAATTACTAATAATTTATTTTTAACATCTGTGACTATAGCCCCATATAGAATTCCAAATTCTTTTTCTTTTCCATCTTCGACATAATTAATTGAAATTTCACCATCATTTGCAAAAGGCACAATACCAAATATAGTTTTAATATCCTCTTCATTATAAACAGTAGACTTATCTACTCCTTCAAGATTTGTATAACCTTCAGGCAAGGTTCTAGCAGAGACAAAACTAGCTAATAATAAGAACAATAATATAAATAATAATTCTCTCTTCTGCATACTATCTAAATGTAATGATTATTATATAAAATTTATTGTTAAAAAGCTGTTTCTTTAGGAATTATTGAAAATGTATAAGTTAGCGGTATTTCTTCAAAAGTTAAGATATACAATATAGCTCCCTCTTGGAAATCAAAGTGCAATAAATATTCTTCTTTTTTTGCCAATTTTGCTAAGTCTGAAAGAGAAATAACATCAAGATTTTTTTGTTCTTCATATAATTTTATTGATTTTTCATAAGGATCTTTTAGATTTAATTCTAATTCTTGGAAAAATTCTGAAATTGTAGCTTGTTCATTATCTCCTAATCTTATACTCCATTCTAATTCTACAAATAAGTTTTTAGCTATCTTAATTGTAGTTTTAGGATTTTTTAATGATTGAACTGTAAACTTTAAATTCGGAAAATTATTAGTGCAAATTTGTAATTTACTCTCAACATATTTTGATATTTCTTTTTCAATGTCTTCTAGAGAAGGTACATTTTCTTTTCCTTTATTATAATAAATAGGGATTTTATAAGAGGTGTAAAGAATTGGATTTTCTATTTCATAATAACCGCCTTTGGCAAATATATTTATAGCAGCTTCATTAGTTACTGATTCTAAACAATCTTCAACTATTACACTTACATCCTTAACTTGTTTTTGTAAAGCAACACTTTTTGCAATTTTTGCTTCGTTAAGACTTTTGAAAACTGCATCTTTTAAGAAAAAACCTGCTACAATTACTGTAATAAGAACAATGCCTAAAATGATAAACATTGTTGTTTGTGCTTTTTTCATAATATAAACTATAATCTCTTATATTAAAAAAGTTTTGATAGAAAAGTTTTATTTAAGAAGAGCTTTTACTCTCTTCACAAGGTTATCTGCATTAAATGGTTTTCTTATATAATCTAAACAATCCAGTTTATTTAATTCATTAAGCCCTACATTTGAAAAATTTGCTATTGTTAAGAAAGCTACTTTTTGATCTTTGGTTTTAGGATTATTTCTTATTTCTTCAAGAATTTGTCTTCCTGACATATCAGGCATAAAGAAGTCTAAAAGAATTAAATCTGGCTTTGATTTAGAAAGTTTTTTTAAACAATCAGAACCATTTTTAACTTTTATAACTTCAAATCCTGCAGTTTTTAGAATATTTTCAACTAAATTTCTTACATCTAATTCATCATCAACAATCATTATTGTCTTATTTTTCATGTTTAACCAGCCCTTTCATAGATTTATTAAAGAGTTTTTCATTTATATATTTTTGGTAACTCAATTGGTAACCCATATTTTTATTAGCTGGTAACAATTATTTATTATGATAAAACACCCAGAACTTATTTCGTTTATTTTAAGAGCTAAAAACCGCAAGAGAATATTATCACTGCTGGAGAAAGAATATAAGCTCCCAGCACAACTAATGAAGGAAACAGGCATGTATAAAAGCCATGTTTCTCGCACACTGAAAGAGCTTAAAGACAAGAGACTCATTGCTTGTAAAAATCCTGATGACCACACTTTCCGTTTCTATACTCTGACTAAAAAAGGAAAAGTTATTTTAAAGGAGGTTAAAGAAGAATTAGTTTGAACTATCTTGTTTAACTTAAGGTAATGACTAAAAGATTTTATTCAACAAAATCAATATCTTTCTTATCATAAATAACCTCTTATATTAAAAAAGTTTTGATAGAAAAGTTTTATTTAACAAGAGCTTTTACTCTCTTCACAAGATCATCTGCATTAAATGGTTTTCTGATATAGTCTAAACAATTCAGTTTATTTAATTCATTAAGTCCTGTAGCTGAAAATTTTGCAATTGTGAGAAAAGCTACTTTAAATTTTTTTGTTTTTTCATTTTGTCTAATCTTTTCAAGAACTTGTTTGCCAGACAAATCAGGCATAAAAAAGTCCAAAAGAATTAAATCTGGCTTAAATTTTTTTAATTTAACTAAACAATCAGAACCATTATTAGCTTTTATAACTTTAAATCCTGCAGTTTTTAGAATATTCTCAACTAAATCTCTTACATCTAGTTCATCATCAACAATCATTATTGTCTTATCTTTCATAGTTAATATTAAGAACATCACTATTTAAATAATTTTGGATGGACTGTATGTGCATAGCTGATTTTTCTTAAAATTATATAGAATGAGTTTGAATATATTTAGCATAAATTTGATCATTACCTTTAATATGATTAATTAACCAATCATTAAGATAAACTTTAATTTTCTTAATTAAATCTTTTATCTCTATTGTAGAAAAGAATTTATCATCTAATTTTTTTCTAAATTCTAATTGAAAAGTATCATAAAAATCTATAAAAGATTGATGAGTTTTTTTATGCTTTTCTAAACCTGGAAAATTATTTTTTAGCATATATTCCTCTTCATAAGTAAAATGTTCTCTAAAATAATTATATAAAAAATGGTTAGCTTCCCTTATATAGCCAATATCTAACTTAGGACTTTCAAGAGCTAATTTTAATTTATTAATTTGATTTAATAATTTTTTATGTTGATTATCAATTATTTTTTCCCCCACAGACAATGAAGGATTCCATTTAAGTTCCATATAGTTTTATATTAGAAAGAGATATTTAAATCTTTTTATAGATTCAGTATCTACGCAAGTAAGATCTTTTGATTTTATTAATCTCTTCTAAATATCAAAAAATATCCCTAGAAATCCTGTAATGCTGATTTATGGAAGGCCACCTTCTTTAAATTAATTAAATTGTTTTACCTGCGTAGATATTGAAATTATCTAAATCAATGCAATATTAGATGGACTCGGCGGGAATCGAACCCGCGGCCTCTCCATAGCCAATGGAGCGCGATACCTCTTCGCCACGAGCCCATTACTTTATCAAAGAACCGGCTTTTTCAAACTTAAGCTCACAACAAATCAACTTGTTTAAAACATTTACTAATTCTTTAACATCAACTTTGATTTGCTTCATAGAATCCCTGTCTCTGATTGTAACAGTATTTTTATCTAAAGTATCATGATCAACAGTAACACAATAAATAGTTCCAATTTCATCCTGGCGCCTATAACGCTTTCCAACACTGCCACTTTCATCATAGAATGTTTTGAAACTTTTAGTTAAATCTTTGAATATTTCTTGAGCTTTCTCAGGTAAATTATCTTTTTTTACTAAAGGAAATACAGCAACATCAATAGGAGCAACATTTTGTGGGAACGTAAACAGGGCTCTTTCTTTTTCCTCTTTATAGAAAATATCAAGTAAAGCCCAAACATTTCTGTCTACACCAAAGCTAAGTTCTAAGACATGCGGTACAAAGCGTTTTTCATCAACAAAAACTTCCAAATTTTCTTTTGAACATTTTTGATGGCCGCCTAAATCATGATTAGTTCTGTAATGCACTCCTGCAACTTCTTTGAAACCTTTCAAAGTTTCTAAGTTTAATTCAACATCAAAATGTATCTTGTTATAGAATGCTCTTTCCTTAGCATCTAACTCTCTAAACCTAAAGTTTTCTTTTTGAACTTTTAAAGCATCTAAATAAAACTGTTGAACTTTTGCCAAATGGTAAACATAAAATTTAGGAATCTTTAATTTAGTGTTAGCATCTTTACAACTAACTTCTTGAATTTTTTTAGTTTTTCTATCTTTAACTGTAAACAATCTTAACTTGTAATCCTTGACAGAATTCCAATCTTCGGCTTCATTAATCTTGTCAGCATCAAAAAATATTTGTAATTCTGCTTGCGAAAATTCTCTTAACCTAAAAAAACCCTGCCTTGGAGATATTTCATTTCTAAAAGCTTTGCCGATAACAGCTAACCCCATAGGAATCTTTTTTCTTAAAGCATTAAATTCTCTTTTGAAAGCCAAGAAAGGAGCTTGCGCTGTTTCTGGTCTCAAATACATAACATCATCACCAGTAGCACCAACCTTCAGGTCAAACATCATGTTGAACATTCTTACAGGTAGCAACTTAGACTGGCATTTAGGACAAAGTAACATGTTATCTTCAATCAATTTAGTCATTGCCTCTTCATCTATGCCTTCAGCATTAATATCTAAAGCATCTTCAATAAGATCATCTGCTCTAAACCTAAAATGACATTTATTACATTCTGTTAAAGGATCGTTAAAATTTTCTAAATGACCTGAGCCAACAAACACTTGTTTCGGCAAGATATTACAGTCTTCAACTTCAAAAAAATTATTATTTAAACCTAAGAAAAATTCTCTCCACAGATTCTGCCATTTATGTTTAATTCTTGTACCTAGATGTCCATAAGTCCAAAAACCTGCTTTTGAACCATAAATTTCTGCAGATGGATAAAAAAAGCCTCTCTTTGCAGCTATATCCATAATCTTATCAGTTTTGTTCATTTCTTAAACTAAGATTGAGCCGAGATTTAAAAATGTTGCGTTACTTCATTTTATTCAAATCATCTAGGTTTATTATAGGTTTAGAAAACTTAGAATAATCTTCAATAGCCATTCTTAAGCATGCTGTATTAACCCAACAGTCAATGTCTGTAAAATTGTTCAATTGGGTAAAATCTAATGTGTCAAATATAAAAATAAATGCTTTTTTATTTTTCTTAATTAAATTGTCTTTTAATTTTAATGCTTCTTTTTGTCTATTTTGACCTTCTTTTGTAGAAACTAATATCCCTATTTTATCAGCATGCAAGAATGTAATATATGCTCCTTTCAGCCTTCTTTTTCTTTCTTCAATTTCTTCCTCAGTAATTTCAGATATTTGTCCTGTGTAAGGATCTAACATTATAACTTTCTTTTCAGTTTCCATGGCTATTTGTAATGAATGAAAATTTCCAGAGCCTATGAATAAGAAAGCGTCTACTTTTGAAGCTATAGCTTTAGCTTTCTTTACATCGCAACCTATTACTTGGCCGCCAATAACAGATTTAGGAATTAATTTTTGGATTTCTTTTAATTTTTGAAAATGTTGTATGGTTGTAACTAAGCCTAATTTACCATTATAATTCACATTCTTAACTAATTCTTTAATATCTAAATTGCTTTCTGCGTGCAGGAATAGTGTTTTCATATTTAGAATGAGATTAATTCTTTTTATAAAAGTATTTGTTTGCAAAAACTAGTAAGGCACCAATAGAATTTGCCATGATATCATATACGCTAAAAAATCTTCCTGGAACAAATAACTGATGTATCTCGTCTGTAATTCCATACAATACAGTTAAAATTATAGCATACAAATAAGCTTTACTTACTTTATAAAAATTTAATAATCTAAATACTAAAAAAGCTAAAATAAAATATTCTATAATATGTAATAATTTATCGCTATAAGAAAATTCTACTAATAAAACATCAGGGATTGGTTTTGATAATGAAGATAAATAAAATATTAAGCCAGAATATAATAAAACAGGTAGCCAATAAAAAATAAATGTTTTAAATTTCATTTCTTAACTTTCAATTTTTCTATAACTGTTTTTTCAGAAATAATTGCAGAATTGCCTGTTGGATCCTCAATAACAATCTTAACAGGCATGTCGCCACATTTGATTTTCCAGATTTTCTTTAACAAATTTTTAGCAGTTGTTTTTACAGCCTTGTCACCTTCAGCGTCAGCAGCTTCTTTTTGCTCTTGTATTATTTTTTCAAACCTGTTAAGAATTCCCTCTACATTAGTTATGTATCCGTTTGAAGCAGGACCAGGCCTTACATCCATTCTTAGAGTAGGAATTTTAACATGTGCTTCAGCTGATTTTACTACGCGAACATGCATATCTTTCTCGCTATTGGCTTCAAAAATAATTCTGCATGGCTCCCTGAATTCAGCAGATTCAATATCTGCTTTGTGAAAATTGCATTTGCTGCAATCCATAGAAAAAAGAAAAACTTTTCCAAAATAAGGGATTTCTTTTTCATCTTCAATTAATGTCATTTTTTTCTCTTGACACATTGGGCATCTTTCGTTTTCTACCTTATCCATGACTGAAAAGAAATAAGTTTAATTTAAAAATCTTTTGGAATAGTGAAGCCTCCCAATCACAGCAAGCTGTGGGGCATCCATTAGATTGAATGCAAAGAGAGTTCTTGGTTCATTGACGAAAGCAACCTTTCATCTCCCAAAGCGTTACTTACCGCACTTCCTGCGGTAGCGCCGTTTAAG
>JAHIMK010000121.1 GCA_018896675.1 Nanobdellota archaeon | reverse complement strand
TGAGGACGATCATTTCCGGCGTCACCTGCCAGCCGTAGAGGTTCGCCATGCGTTGAGCAACGACTTCCAATACTTTCTTGGGAGGGGACTCGTAGCCGAATATCCCATGCTCCACTTTGGCGCGCAGAGCCGCAAGGATTGGCTCAGGGGCGGGGAAGTCCATATCCGCGACCCACAGCGGCAGAACATCCGCGGGGTAGAACTCCCATTTGATGGCATTGCTGCCGCGCCGCTCGATCCGTCGGTCAAAGTTGTAAGTCATGGGAGCTCGACTAAGGATTCAGCCAGGCAAACGTTGCCAGGATGGAGGCGAATATATCTGATTCAGTCGCCTTGTCGAACAACGGCGGCGGCGTCAAGTAGTTGCCCGGGTTGGTGGAATGCAGGACGAAGGTCAGGCTAACGCAGAGGTTATTTTTCGATGTCGAATAGGCCAGCCATTCGTAAATTTGTCCAGCCCCTGCATCCGCGCCGCTCTCCTCCAAAAATGGAATACCATTAACCGTCAGCGGTTGAGATTGATTTACCCCAGGATTCTGGCTCACGCAAGGATCGGCACTCTCCGTCACTGCCACGTCAATGAATTTCTCGGCAAGATTCGTGCCAGGCATGAAAGGGAGCGAAATGCGCGCCGAATGATCCTGCTGGTTGGTGATCTGCCCTTCCTTGGGATACCGGAAGGTGAAACCGTATTGCTGATCCGTATGCGTCTGCCAGTCGGCCGGTACAACGGCCGTCGGTGCAAGTGTAGGTTGCCCGGTAGCAGTGGGCGTATCGCCGGGCAATAGTGAAGTTGGAGACTCTTTCAGCGCGGTCGGCGTGACTGCTGGCGCGGGGGTGGGTAAGTTGCAGCCCGCCAGCCCGAAGGCCATGGATAGCACAAGTACAGTTCTGAAACACGATCGCATGACTACCTCCTTATTGACGCGGTCATTTCTTCCAGAATATGCGCCAGCTTCTCCGCCAGCATCGAACGGTTGAAGTGCGCTTCCACATAGCGCCGCCCATTCATGCCCATCCTGCGGCTGCGTTTAGGGTCGTTTGCCAGGCTGCGGATGACCTTCGCCAACGCAGCCGGGTCGCCGGGCTGGGCGAAAATCCCGCACTCCGCCGCCTCGACCACATCGCGGATCACGCCATCAATCGCGCAAACTACCGGTCGCCCGGCGGCTAAGTAATCGAAGACCTTATTGGGGTATGTGGTTTTGTATTCTTCGAGCGGCTTGAGGATGGCGATGCAGGCGTCCGCGCCGGCCAGCGCCAGCGCCATTTCATTCTTCGGGACAGGCGACACGAAGGTCACGTTGGTCAGCCCGATCTCGGCAGCCCTCGCCTGCAAACCAGCCTTTTCCTTGCCGCCGCCGAGAAAAACGACCTGCACCTCCGCTCTATCTGCCAGCAAGCCGGCCGCCTCCAAAACCACGCCCAGGTCATTGGACATGCCGTGCGCCCCGGCGTACAAGACTACAAACTTGCTTTCAAGATGATGCGATGCCCGGAACGCCTCCCCGTTATCAGCCGGATCGAACATCCCCGGCTCCGCTCCGTTCGGGACGAGTTCCACACTCTTCGCCCCTCGATTTTTCACATGCGCAATGAACCCCGGGCTGTTGACCATCACCCGGTCGGCATGACGGTACAGGAATCGTTCCAGCCATTCAGACATGCGGATGAAGGTGCTATCCGTCAACACGCCCACGGCGATGGCAAAGGTCGGCCACAGGTCACGCACTTCGAAGAGGAACGGGACGCGTTTGAGCCGCGCCAGCAGCCAGGCCGTCCAACCCTGGAAAAGCGGCGGCGAGGTGCCCCAGACCAGGTCAACACCCTTCACCTGCAACCCAACGACGAACGATGAAAACATAAAGCTGAAAAATACAAACACGCGATGGACGAAGGACCTATGCAGGGCGTGGTAGGTCGCGGTGCGCAGGATACGCACCTCACCCTCCCCCGCCTTCGGCACCCCCTCCCTCTCCATCGCAGGCAATGGAGAGGGAGGGGATTGGGGGGTGGGTGAGGTCTGCCCCGTCAAATAACTCACCGGGCTGGCAATGATCGTGACCCGGTGGCCGCGCTGAACCAGGTACCGCGCCAGTTCGTAGTGGCGCGTCCCGCCGGGTTCATCGAGCGCCGCAAAGGCCTGGTGGATGAGGAGAATGTGCATAAGAGCCAGTAATCAGTAATCAGTAATCAGTGATCGGTGATCAGTGATCGGTGATCGGTGATCGGTGGGAAAGGAAAATTCGCTGGTGAATTTTACCGTTTCGGCTGAGGTCACCTCAACCGCAAAAGAGAGTGCGGGAATTTTAACACCATAAGTTGGTGAGGCCCAACCACGTATTGGTAAGACCGGCCCCTCGCCGTAGATCAATTCGCCGCAGCGCGCCAAAGAAATTAGAGAGTGGAGAGTAGAGAGTGGTGTGTCTGTCTGCAAAGCGAGCATTATCACGCCCAAAGGTGATTTTAAACTAATCTCTACTCTCGAATCTCTATTCTCTATCTCCCATTCCCAATCCGGTAACAGCCAATGGAGGGTGAAGGATGAAGGATGGCGGAAGGATGAAGGATGAAAGATGAAGGATGAAGGCCAAAAGCGGAGACGCAAAATCTCGTCCTGCACCAGCCAGCGCTCACCGGCG
>JAHIMK010000113.1 GCA_018896675.1 Nanobdellota archaeon | reverse complement strand
GGAATTGCCGCCCAGCACCGAAAGCACGGCCAGGCTCAGGAAAGCCGCAATTTCAATGGCGATGACCTGTCCCCAGTTCAACTGCACCGCTCCCCGGCTGCGACGGAAGGCCAGCAGGCCGCCGAGACAGGCTGCAATGAGGATCAATATGCTGCCCCAACCGAACCAGAGCTTGAGCAAGCCGACCATCAGAGAAAGCAGCCGGCCGCCGGAAATGCCCAACAACCCCAGAAAGACCATCAGCGCAAGTGCCAGGAGCAGGACGCCGACCACATCCCAAGCGAAGCGCCCAAAATGAGCTTGAAAACGGGCCAGCCGGTCCAACCAGTCTTCTGCCGGGGGATGATCGGGACGGGCAGCCGTGGGTGGCGGCGTCGGGGATTTACGGGATTTGGAAGGCATGGCTTATTCTACCAGTTTCAGACTCAGACCAAGCCGCTGGCGGGCGATGTCCACTTGCAAAATGCGCACTTGCACATCCTGCCCCGGCGTTAGAACATCCTTCAGCGTGGCATGCGGAGGGATGGGGATTTCCGAGGCGTGAATCAACCCTTCCACTCCTTCGTCCAGGCGGGCAAACGCGCCAAACGGCGCCAGCGTGGTGATGACCGCGGGAACAACCTGGTTAATGAAATAGCGTTGTGCGGCAGTTTCCCAGGGATTGGGGGATAGCCGCTTCAGGCTGAGCGCCACGCGGCAGCGATCCTGGGCGACCTCCAGCACCAGCACTTCGACGCACTGACCGACGGCCAGGATCTGGCGGGGATGAGTGACCCGTCCCCAGGAAAGTTCGGAGATATGGATCAAGCCCTCCAGTCCGCCCAGATCCACAAAGGCGCCAAATTCGGTGACGTTGGTGACATCGCCGCGGATGTGCTGCCCGGCCTGTAAGGAATTTAATAACTCGGCCCGCTTTCCGGGTTCGGCCCGCGCTGCGCGCTCCGAAAAGACAATGCGGCCTTCAGCAGGAACACATTCGATGACCTTCAAGCGCAATTCCCGGCCCAGGTAAGCGGCAAGGCACGCCTCGCGCCGGACTTCATCCACTTGCACTTGGGCAGGTATATCCAAGAGATGCGAGCAAGGGACAAATCCAAACAACCCGTCACCTTCGACCAGCAAACCGCCGCGGTTATAACCTGTCACCGTCATGGCGACAATTTGGTCCTGGCGGTAGAGCGTTCTGACACGCTCCCAATCCAGCGATATTTTGCCATGCTCCTCGACGTATGCCTGGCGCACAGCGGCGGACTTCAAGCCGCCCTCTTCCTGCGCCAGTACCGAAGCCCACCAGCCGTCATCCAAGAGATGGATTTCATCTTTAGCAACTCGATTGTGCATCATCAGGTTCCTCCGACTTCCTTCCCATTGACTCGCACCTGCATTTGACGTTCCATTTCGAGGATTACGTGCGCCACTTCTTCGACCGCGACGCGTTGCTTACGATATAAATCTGCTTCCGACATCGCCAGTCGCGCGGCTATTTCGCGTACTTTTCGGCCTTCGATGAATTTCATTTCCAAAATATTATACAAGATCCACTCTACCGTAAAGCGGCGCTCACCTGTCGGGCGGATGTTATCTATCGCTTGACGCAGGATGGCACGCAGCACATTGGCCGGATTATCGTTGTGATCAATAAATGCCTGTCGAACGATCTGGAGCTGCAATAGCGGGCTTTGGGTCAGCCTCGGTCCGCCCCAATAATGAGTCAGGGCATCCTTTACCCAGTTGGCAAAATCGGATTCGGGCGGGAGAGTCCCGGCGAGCAGGCTGGCCTTACTGTCATAGCGCCCGGCCGCACGCCAACGCTGGATCAAGTCCACTTGCGGTTTCAAGTCTTCCAACGAACGAAATACGCTGCGTTGCAAGCGCCTGTCCTGCAGCGCCTGAGCCGCACGCTGGATAAAAAGCAACAGCGACTGGCGCTGTTCAACGGCCAGTGCCTGGGACGGCTGGCGCGCGACGCCAAGCAGACCCAGCAGGCGCGGCTGACCCTCATCCGTTTCGGGCGCCTGGTGAAGCGGGAAAAGCCAGTAATCGCCCCAGATATACTCTTCCTGACCGTTATTTCCCTGACCTTTGACCACCTGCAAGGCTTCAGAAAGATCGGCGTCGGTTTGCAGGGGTGAATTTCCAGTTGCGACGATCAACGCAAGATCGCCATTATCCAATGCGGCAATAAAGGCGGCTGGGGATTGGAGATGATCCCGAACGGCAGCCAGGATCGCCTCCAGGAATTGGCTCAAGTCACTTTTGGTGATCAATCTCTCTTCCAGGTTCTGCAGCAGGGTCAGGTCGCGCCGATCCCCGCCAAAGAAAATCCAGCGCTCCCAGATCGGCGCGAGCAGGGTTATGCTGTGCTCCATGAGCAAGACAGATACCACCATGGCAGTCGGCACCGCGCCCGAATAAACCACGCCGAATATCTCGCCGATGCGCCGTACAATCGTCATGACGCCCAGCGCGACCGAGGCCGTGACCGGGCCGCGCATGATCCACTTGAAGAGCCGGCTCTTCACGACCCGGTCGGGCCATGAGACGCCG
>JAHIMK010000030.1 GCA_018896675.1 Nanobdellota archaeon | reverse complement strand
TTTTTATTAATTCTATAACATCCATATTTCCTTTATTTTAGTGAAGCCTCCCAATCACAGCAAGCTGCGGGGTATTCCTATCCCATCAAGGAATAAAACAAAGTTAAAGAAATCTTCTAAAAATAAAAAAATTAAGAAAAATAAGGAAATGCTAGTCATCGCTTTAGGCCTATCAAATATTAATCTTTATATAGTTAATAATAATAATAACAATAATAATAATAATAAGGTGATAAATTTGAAAAGAAAAGAGGTTAAATTAAAAAAAAAATTTATTTATGGTCTACTATTTTTGATGCTGTTACCTTTAGTCTCTGCAATCCCTTACTTTTCTTTTGTGCAGCAAAGCCCAGCAGATATAAGCAATACGAATTTATTTACTTCTATCCTTAACATTACTTATAACATCACAGACACCATAGGGTTGAATACATCAACTGTTAATATTTATTATAAAACAAATTCCTCTTATTCTGAATGCGAGATTTATATAAATGGAACTGCTAGCTGTGATTATCAGCAGAGGAGTTTCTCTTCAAGTTCGTCCAATTTATATTCTTTTAACCTAAATGGAAGAGATGTTTATCCAGGAACTTATAATTATAATGAAACTATAATGATAAATACAGCACACCAATCCTATTTGCTTAACTCTAATAGTTCTTATCTGAAAATCAGATTATTTAATGTAACAAATAAGAAGTCATACGGTATTTTTGAATTGTTTGCTAATGCTTCTTCCACTTCAGGACCATTAAGGATTTATTATTGTAATTCTTCTTATGCTTATGGAATCCCCTTGACAAGTCCCAATTGCATAGATTTCTACAATTTAGAATCAAATGTTGCATTCAATCATTCTCATTCGCAAAATTCATATCACCAACTTATTCCTTTTGCAGTCAATACAACTAATGGAAAAATTAATAATGATATTTATGTAACGCCTACATCTTATTTTATCTTAAGAGGAAGAGATGATACTGACTGGAAAGCTTACTACATTCCTCAAATATCCCGAACAGATACTATACAAAATCTTTCTGCAGGAATTACTACTACATTAAGACCAAATGCTGTTGGTTCTACCACCAACTTACAAAGCACTTGCACTCCTACATGTACTGCAAATTGGCAGGCAGTAGATGATATAACTTCTGATGGGGACATTACTCGTTTACATAGCCCTTCAACAACAGTTATTACTTATGATTTGTACAATGTTCCAGATTTGGCAGTTGTACCAACAACTATCAAGAAAGTCACTGTTTACATGGTTGTAAGAGCAACTACTCAATGTGGAAGCTTATGCCAAGCAAGAACTGAATTAAGGACAAACGGCGTAGATCACCATGGAACAACAATTACCCTTTCAGGAACTACTTATACTACTTATTCCACAGAATATGTTAATAATCCTCAGACAGGACAGCCCTGGACAATAAGTGAAATCAATGCCCTGCAAATTGGAGTTGGATTAAAGAGTAGGACTGATAGCAACAATTGGAGAGCAAGGGCAACACAAGTATATGCGATTGTGGAATATACTAACTGGAATAATTTTATAGGAACTGTTGATGCCCACTTACACCAATATGATAATGATGCGTTTCATTATTATGTATGTGCAAAAGACACTTCTAATAATAACAACTGTTCGGAAACAAGGTCTGATCTTTTAAACTTGGCAGGATTGCCTCCATTAGCTCCCGAAGTTACTGCTCCTGTAGCTGGTTATTATTCAGGAGATATAACCTTAAATTACACAGAATCGATATCTCCTAATGAGTACCCCATAATCTTTTACAATATTTCACTTGTTTATCCTAATACTACCTTTATTCAGACAATTAAATCAAATAATACTATAAATTTATCATATGTCTGGAATAGTATCGAGGCAGGAGATGGGAGTTATAGAATTGAAGTAAAAGCGTGTGATAATCAAAACCAATGCTCTTCAGGAAGGTCACAAATATTTACTATAGATAATACTAGACCTATTATAAGTTTTGTTTCTCCAACAGAAATTTCAGGAAGTACATTAAATAATAGGAGCAACATCCAGGTTAATGTTACTTCAACAGACAGCTATTTTGACAGGATAAGGATACTATTATATAATTCATCACAAGAGATAATTCAAGTTGTTTCTTTATTTTCTTCACCTGCTTTTTGGAATTTCACAAATCTTGCAGATGGAACTTATTATTTTAATGCAACTGCTCTGGATTTGGCAAATAACTTGAATTCAACTGAAACAAGAAATATCACCATAGATACAAGTGGTCCAAATGTGCAGTTTGTTTCTCCTACAACTCCTGAAGGCGAATATCTTCAAGATTGGATTTATGTAAATGTAACTGCAGCGGATATTCCTTCTGGATTAAAAAACATTACAATTTATTTATATAATTCAAGTAATAACTTAATAAATTCCACAACAAATACAACGTCCCCGCTACAAATTAATTTTACAAACCTGGCCTATGATACTTATTATCTAAATGCAACTGCCTATGATAATTTAAACAATTTAAATTCCACAGAAACAAGAATAATAGTATTATCTCTAACACCAGATACTACTCCTCCAGCTACTATCACTGATTTAAGCTCTAATGTTATTAATTATACATCAATCAACTGGCAATGGACAAATCCAGTAGATGAAGATTTCTACTATGCAATTTTATATTTAAATGGCGTGAATATAATTAATACTACTTATAATTATTACAATGCCACAGAATTAACATGCAACACAGCTTACAATTTAACAATCTACACAAAAGATCATGCAGGTAACATAAATACAACCTATGTAACAAATATTAACACAACATCATCTTGCCCAGATTATACTCCTCCTGCTTTTGTAACTGGTTTAAATTCAAATGTTGTAAGTGAAACCATTATCAGTTGGCGATGGACTAATCCAACAGATGAAGATTTTAACGCCACAATCTTATATTTAAATGGGGTAAACATAGCTGACACAGCAAATACATTCTACAACGCAACTGGATTAACCTGCGATACATTATATAATTTAACCATTCTCACAAGGGATAATAACTGGAATATCAACACTACCGGCGTAACAAACATCAACACAACATCCGTATGCCCAGATATAACAGCACCAAACATAATATTAGAAAGCCCTATTGAAAATCATAATATTTCTACAAATTCAATTAATTTTAATTGGACTGTAACTGATAATTTTGATAATAGTTTGTCATGTAATATAACACTAGAAGGCATTGTAAACATAAGCCATGTAGAAAGCATAAATGGGACATATACAAATTATACTATCAGCGGATTTGCTGATGGAACATATTATTGGAATGTAACTTGTGTTGATGATTCAGGTAATACTAATACTTCAGAAACAAGAAGATTTACTATTGATACAAATAAGCCAACTGTTAATTTAAACTACCCAGGGCAAGATTATAGTACAACACAGACTTTAATCAACTTCAACTGGACTGTAATTGATAATATTGACTCTTCTTTAGATTGTAATCTGACAATTGATAGTATTGTAAACATAAGCAATGTAGAAAGCGTAAATGGGACATATACAAATTATACTATTAGTGGATTTGCTGATGGAACATATTATTGGAATGTAACTTGTGTTGATGATTCAGGTAATACTAATACTTCAGAAACAAGAAGATTTACTATTGATACAACTCCACCTGTAGTAAACCTTGAAAGCCCTGCTAATAATACACTAGAACAACTTACACACACAATTAACTTCAATTATAATACAACTGATACAACAAGTAATGTAGAGAATTGCTCATTATATCTAAATGGCACTTTATATAATACTGATTATTCAATAACAGAAAACACAACGCAAATATTTACTGAATCTTTAAATAATGGTTATTATAATTGGAGCATAAGTTGTATAGATAGCTTAGGTTTTACTGGAAATTCTTCAATAAGGTGGCTTAACATTAGCGTAGCTGTCCCTACAATTACTTTGGTAAGTCCTGTTAATAATTATAATTCCAGTAGCTCAAATGTAACATTTAATTGTTCAATTGTAGATGATTCTGGTTTAATTAATCTAACTTTATATGTTTGGAATAATTCTGATACTTATTATATCAACACAACGACAATCACAGGTACTAGTAATGAATCTTCATGGATGACTGAATCAATGCCTGATGGCAATTACACTTGGAACTGCTTAGCTTATGATGATTCTAGTTTAAGCGACTGGGGAGATGAAAATTGGACTCTAATAGTAAATACAGTTGATAGCGATGGAGACGGAATTCCAGATCTGGATGATACATTATTAGGAACTGTTTCAAATATACAAACTACAGGAGTTTCAAATATAAATGTTAGTATCAATGGTAGCATTGCAAATGGAAGTTTTGCTGGTAAATTAGATGTTGTATTTTGGAGTGGTTCAAATAGGTTAGTAAGTTTTCTCCACAATTTTTCTGAAAGTAATTTGAATCTTTCAAAAGTTAGTATGCAATTAACTTCAACATATTTTATAGTTAACTTAGGAAATCAATTACAAACAGGAATAACTAAAAGCATGTATTTAGATGACGACAGCTTTAGTTCTTTCTGTGTAAAAGATGCTGAGATATCATCCATCTCAGAAATGAGTTCAGCATGTAACGGAGCAAATGAAACTAATTTTACAATATGCCTGGGAAATAATAGTGGCGTTCAATTAAACGGACTAAATTGTACTGATGAAGGTAATAGGATTCGTGTAGATAACTTGACATACTCTGCAATAAGAGGTACACAAGCAAGTGCTGGAATATCTTCTTTAGGAGGGGGTCGAAGTGCTAGATATAATATGAATCTTTATGTAATAAAGGAATGTACTGATAAACCTATAACATTAATTATAAAATCCTTAGATAATAAGAGTATATTCTTAGCTGAAGTGTCAATTTTTAAAGGAAATAATACTGATATTAATAATCGGATAATTCACCATTATCTTATGAGAGAGAATGCTCTTAAATTCACAGATTCTTTAGAAACAACATTCAATTTAACAGAACAAGGATATTATACTCTTCTTGTTAGAAATACAGGATATCAGGATGTTAAATACGGCTTTGATTTAAAAGAATGTGTAAAAGAAATAAAGATAGAACTTGAGCCTGGAGAAACTAGCTTATTAGATAAAAAAACAGAAGAAAAAGGTAAAGATATTAAATCTTCATTAGAAAAAGAAAAAACAGTTATTAAATCCAAAAAAATAACAACCATTAGCATTATTATTATTATTATTACTGCATTATTCATTTATTTCTTAATCCATAGAAGCAGAAATAAAGAAAACAAAGTTAAAGAAATCTTCTAAAAATAAAAAAATACGGAGATGCGAACTAAGTGAACCTCACGGTAAGCCTATTGCTGCGCGGCACCGATGTAGCGGAGCCGAAGGCGGAGCGGAGCGACATCTGGTGAGTTACAGG
>JAHIMK010000029.1 GCA_018896675.1 Nanobdellota archaeon | reverse complement strand
CTTAAACGGCGCTACCGCAGGAAGTGCGGTAAGTAACGCTTTGGGAGATGAAAGGTTGCTTTCGTCAATGAACCAAGAACTCTCTTTGCATTCAATCTAATGGATGCCCCACAGCTTGCTGTGATTGGGAGGCTTCACTTCCTTTAGACCCGCTAAAAATTTCGTCAGGCAAAAAAGTTTTCAAATCAAATTTTTGGTTATCCATCCCATGGTAATAGATTGGATTATCTTTAATAAATCCTGCGCACCCTTTTGGCACGTGTCAAGTGGTGTACGATTTTCCGAGAATAAAGTAAGATTTTCAAGATTATGAGAAAAATAATCTTTCAGGATACCGATATTTACGCCAAATAGAATCCGTTACTACTTACCTGTAGCTTTTTTGCCGGGCTGCGCGTGGCTTTGAATCATTAGGTTTGTGTGGTTCGTTTCTTCTAACATCAGCTACTAATAAATGCCTGTCATACTCTAAAAATTCTTTCTTCAAATTTTTATTTCCTGAAAATTCTACTAAACCACGGGCTAAAGCTAATCTTACTGCGTCAGCCTGACTACTCCATCCACCGCCTAAAGTGGTTATGTCAATATTAATTTTCTTAACTATGTCACCTGCAAGTAAAAGTGGTTCCATTATTTTCATTCTTGCCAATTTAGGCTGTAATGATTCTAACAATTGTTTGTTAATTCTTATAATCCCTGTGCCTACCTTAAGTGTTGCTCTTGCTCTGGATTGTTTCCTTGTTCCGGAAGTGTGTATTATTTTCATCTTTCTTTTACTCCAAGTTCTTTAGTTAATTGTTTAATGTCAATATATTTTGCTGTTTGTAATTTTTCAACACCTGCATTTTTTAAAGTTTCAGCTTTTTGATTTTTTAATTTTTCAGGAACACCTAAATGGCACGTAATTCTTTTCCATGCAGACATTCCTCTTTCCTTTTTGTAAGGAAGCATACCTCTTATGACTCTTTTTAAGAACATGTGCGGTGTTCTTGGTAAGTAAGGACCATGATATGGACCGCCTCTGTTTCTTTGTTGCCTAAATCTTGCAACAACTGTTGATCTTTTACCACTGATGATTGCTTTCTCTGAATTGATTATGTCTACTTTTTCTCCTTCAAGAGCTTTTTTTGCAGCAGTAGCTGCTACTCTTCCCATTATTGTGTTTGTTGCATCTATAATCATCCTAATATCCTCACTGATTTTCCTTTTGGATTTGATTTCATAAGATCTTGAATTGAAACTGCCTTTCCAACTTTGTTAATTTTTTCTTTAGCTTGTTCTGAAAATTGCCATGCAGCCAAAGTTACTTTTTTAGTAAGTTCTCCAGAAGATAATACTTTTCCAGGAACTAAAAGAGTTTCATTATCTTTAGCAACTTTTTGAACTTTAGACAAGTTAAGTGACCTTCTACTTCTTGTAGATTTGCTCAATTCATTAGCAACTCTTTTCCAAATAGCAACTTTCTCTTTAGTTGAAAGTTTTTTTAATTCTACAATCAACTTTTGAAGTTGAACATTTGTTGGTCCGGTTCTTTTTACCATTTTTTCTTAATGAGGGGGACGCGATTCGAACGCGCGCATCCACTAAGGAACTAGGCCCTCAACCTAGCGCATTTGACCAGGCTCTGCCACCCCCTCGTATAGGGGTTTACTTGAGTTTTTTGACTTCTTTATCTAAAGCATCAAGCTCTTCGTCAAAAACAACTAATGCCTGGGTAAATATCTCTTTAACTGGAAGTTGCCCCCAGCTTTCGATTGTAAATATGAAATCTTTCTTGCTACCTTCAACTGAAATGCTATCCGTAATTTCTCCACAAGCTTTGCATAAATCACATTTTTCTACGTCTGTAACTTTTAGTTTGTTGCCATCAACTTTTAATATATTTTTTGGGCATTGCTCTACAGCCAATTTTAAATCCTTAGGGTTACCTATTTTAATTTTTATAGTAGGATATCCTTGATAATATGCATAGCCTGCACAAAACTTAGCATGATCTTTTCCTCTTCCTAATATGGCAATAGCTTCAAATTTTAAGTTTTGACCTTCAAGTAATTTTACAATTGGAAGTTTAGGATATGCTGGTTGAACTTTTGGATCAGTAGATTTTATATCTTCAGCATAAACAGTACAAGGTCCTGTTACATTTAAGTTTAATTTTAATTGACATCTTGCACAGCCTTCTCCCTTGCATTTACAATTTTCAGGTTCAACATATGTTTCTAAATCAGTAGTTAAAGGTATTAACCCTATCCTGTTAGCTAAAAATTCGTCATATAATGCAGAACCATTTTCTATGAATGTTATTTTATCTATAGCCATGACTGGCAATCTGTTAGCTATCATTCTTCTGATTGTATTAATGTAAGCAGTATTTGTACCTTTAAGTAAATATTTTCCCTTATCCTTTGAATAGCTAATTTTTTTAAGTTCCATCAAACCCTCCTTCCACGTTTTCCGCCTGATTTTCTGCAATGGTCATGAGGTACTGTTGTAACTTCTTCTATATCTCCAATTCTTAAACCTACTCTTGACAATGCCCTAATTGCGGCTTGTGCTCCAGGTCCTGTACTACTAGGCCCATTATGTCCGCCAGGCGCTCTAACTTTAACATGAATTGCGTTTATACCTTTTTCTTTAGCTCCTTCAGCAGCTTGTTTTGCAGCTGTCATTGCTGCAGTTGGACTTGATTCCATCCTGTGTGCTTTAACAACCATACCACCTGAGCATTTAGAAATTGTTTCTGAACCAGTAATATCTGTAATATGAATAATTGTATTATTATAAGATGAATATATATGTGCAATTCCCCATTTCAATTGTTCTCTTTTTTGCGGTTTCATTCTTTATTTTCCTCTTCAACAATATTTTCTTTATCATCTTCATTTTCAACTTTTTTAACTTCGACAGGTTTAGCTTCCTTTTGTTTTCTTTCAGGATGCTCTTCGTCTGATAAACTAGAATTTGCTCTAAAATTAAGATTATGTTCTTCAGAATTAAGAACAATGTAAGAAGGAACTGTAATTTTTTTATCGCCAATTAAAATGTGGCCGTGTACAATGAATTGTCTTGCTTGTTTTATTGTTTTTGCAAGGCCTTTCTTTAATACTAAAGTTTGTAATCTTCTTGCCATTAAATCTTCAACATTTAAGTCAAGAATATTTTCAAGTTTTGTACCTGCTTCAATTAAACCCATTTTAATAAGTTTGTCTAATAGTTGTTTTTGTTCTTTTTCAGTTTGAGAACCAGTTTGTTTAATAAGGTCTTTTGTTTGTGATTTAAATCTTTGAAGGATAGAACCCATTTTCCATAATTCTTTTTTATTTTTTAGGCCATACTCTATTAACAAAGGGGCCTCTCTATTAATACGTTCAGCTTGCCAAGGATGTCCTGGCGTGTTGTACTTTTTCCTTTGTTTTCTTGGATCGCCCATATTTACTTACCTGCTTTACCTGCTTTTTTTCTTGAAACACCTAATGATTTACCTTTTCTGAAATGACCTTTAGTTCTTTGACCTCTTGTAGGTAAGCCAGCTGCATGTCTCATACCTCTATAAGCTTTAATTTTCTTTAATCTTTTAACATCATCTTCAACTTTTAATTTTAAGTCAGCAGTTATAAGATGTTTATCTTCTCCGGTTTCATAATCTTTTCTTCTATTTAATAACCAACCCGGAATTCCATGCTTTGATGGATTTTTAATAATTCCTTCTAATTTTTTTATTTGTTCTTCTGTTAATATACCAATCTTTGTATTCTTATCTAATTGCATAATATTACAAATTGCACCAGCCAAAGAAAATCCAACACCTCTAACTTTTTGTAAAGCTAAATAAATTGATTTATTTCCTAATACATCAGCGCTAATAAGACGTACCATTTGTCTTATGTTTTGTTCTTGGTTTTTTTCTTCAGTCATTTTTTTAAATGTTGAATTTGGTTTATTTAAATAGTTTGTGTTTTGTGAGCATCCTTATTTAACAAAAAGTTTATACTTATCTTCGTTGTTTATCTCACGAATT
This sequence comes from Nanobdellota archaeon, assembly GCA_018896675.1. GTDB lineage: Archaea > Nanobdellota > Nanobdellia > SCGC-AAA011-G17 > GW2011-AR17 > JAHIMK01. Next base: position 17,614 of record JAHIMK010000029.1, on the reverse strand, counting down.
ATTCTCTTAATTATAGCTTTTTCAGGATCAGGTAATAATTTTACTCTCTTTTTTATATCTTCAAAGTCTTTAAAAGGTTGCTCTTTTCTTTGTTCGATGATTTCCCACATATGTTTTTTACCAATTCCTGGCAGTAATTCAATCTGGTGCATTCTCGTTGTTATTGATCCAGAATTATTAAAGAAATCTACGAATTTTTCTTTGTTTTTTTGAACTAATTCTTTGATAACAAATTCTAGTTCCATTCTTGCAGTTTGGGTTAATTTTTCAACAGCTAATTTTCCTACAATATGATGGATATTTTCTCTTTTACCTTCACCAATATAAACTTCTTCATGAGCTTTTAATGAATATTCTTTTCTAGGAATTAATTCTAGTAAGGAGAAATGGTTTATTCCTAGAGCTTGAGCTATAGGAGTTTTTTTATACATAGGTCTGTTGTCAAACGGATATCCATTTGGCAAAAAGTCCAATATGATTGCCTTTTCTTCCTTTTTAATTTCCATTTTTATTCATTAATTGCGTCTAATATTTTTTTCAAATCTTCTTCTTTCAATGTAATAGCTTCATTACTCAGGATTATTTTTAAACTGTCCATATCTTCTGGTTTAAGGTCTATAATTTTTACTATTTGTCTATCTTTTAGTCTTGCAAGATTTAAGTTTTCTAACTTTTTTCTTAACTTGCTTTCTTTTTCTTTAGTTACGAAATGAGCTAAATATTCTTTAGTTTTATTTGCTCTAAAAGATAATTCTTTATCTCTTTTCTCAACTTTTGAAAGCCTGTCTGCTACTTCAGACATTGTAATTGGTTTTTCTGATTCAATCTTAAATTCTGCCATTATGCCTCCCTATTTAGGTGTACTGGATGAACAACAACTATCTTTTTCAAATTGCCGTCTTTGATTACAACCTTGTAACATTCTCCTTGTTTGCCTGATATAACTCCGCTTTTCCCTTGAAATCTAGGAAAAGACATGCCAGTTTGTACTGCTGGTTCAGGTTTAAGTATGACTTTATCTCCATCTTTGAATTTTCGGAAGAATTTAGTGATGCTAATTTTTCCTTTCTGCCCATATTGCTTTTTAAGTTTGCTTCTAGTTTTCCTTCTAAATCCGCCTATTCTTTGTACCATTTTGCCTCCTTAGACTTTTTAGATAAAAGATGGCTCCTCTTTATAAATGTTTTTGTCATAACATCTAAGTAAGATTAGCTAAAAAAGAGCTATTTTATGCCCAAATATAGAAAAATTTAAGAATTAAGTATCTTTGTTAAAAATAAAATGAAAAAAGAGGCATATGATATCATAATTATTGGGGCAGGTCCAGCAGGTTACGGTTGCGCTGTTTATAGTACAAGATATAATCTTAAAACGCTAATTATTGGTCAAAGTATAGGAAGCCAACTTTCTAGAACTCCTTTGATTCAGAATTATTTAGGTTTTAAAGAGATTTCTGGAATTGAATTATTAAAGAATTTTAAAGAACATGCAGAATCTTATGGGGCGGTTGTAAAAGAAGAAGATGTTAAAAGAGTAGAAAAAGAAGGAGATTTGTTTAAAGTTACTACAACTGTAGAATATTTTGGAAGAACTATATTGTTGGCAATGGGTACAAAAAGAAAAACGTTAGGTATTCCTGGTGAAAAAGAATTTAACAATAAAGGAATAAGTTACTGTTCAACTTGCGATGGTCCTTTTTTCAAAAATAAAATTGTTGGAGTTGTTGGCGGTTCAGATGCAGCTGCAACCACAGCCTTATTGATGGCAGAATATGCGACTAAAGTTTATGTAATCTATCGGAAAGATAAGTTGAGAGCTAAACCTTATTTGGTTGATAAAATTGAAAAAAATTCTAAGATTGAATTAATATATAATACAAATGTAACTGAAGCATTAGGTAATAAATTTTTAGAAAAGGTCAAGCTTGATACAGGTAAAGAATTAAAATTAAATGGTTTGTTTATTGAAATTGGAAGCGTGCCTTCGATAGAAGTTGCATCCAAATTAAATTTAAAATTTGACGAGTCTAAAAGTATTGTAGTTAATACCGAACAAGAAACAAATGTTAAAGGAGTTTATGCTGCGGGTGATGTAACTAAAGGAGCAAAAGGGTTTAGACAAATAATTAGTGCAGCTGCTGAAGGTGCAATGGCAGCAAAGAAAGCTTACTCTTATTTAAGAGGTGGAGAAGATACACCACAATGGAGTTAAAGATTTTTCTTTATTTCTTCTAATTCTTTCAAAAATCTTTTTGCAGTTTTTGCAACATGTTCAGTTTGTGTTTTTAAAATTTGAGAAGTTTTATTTAGGAGTTCTTTAGCAGTAGCTCTTTCTTCTTTAGTTGTTGTTAATTCAAGCAATTCTTTTGCCAACTTTTTACCTTTTTTCATAGTTTTTTTAACTTCTTTCCATTTTTTGAAAAGTTCTTCAGCCCTTATAGGAACTTGTTCAGGTTTTACTCCTAAAATTTCAGCAACTTCTTTCAGGATTTCTTCTTCTTTGTTAGATTCTTTATGGGAAACTTTTCCTGCAACAAAAGTAATCCTTACAATTCCATCTTGGATTTTTGTAGTTTTAAGAATCTTAATTTTTCCAGTTTCTTTAGTATTTTTTAAGTGAGTTCCACCGCAAGCTTCAACATCTACTCCCAGAACTTCTATAATTCTAATCTTTTTACCAGGAACTGCTCCACCCTGATAAATCTCCATGCCATATTTTTTCTCAGCTTTATCTCTTGTTAAAAAGAAAGACTTAATTTCAATGTTTTGATTAACTATTTTGTTAGCTTCATCTTCAATTTCTTTTTCTTCTTTCCCGCTTAAAGATTGATAATGCGTAATATCCAAATGTGCTTTGTCAACATCTTTTTTTGCACCAGCTTGATTGATATGATTCCCTAAAACTTTTTTAGCAGCAGCATTAATAATGTGTGTAGCAGTATGATGCTGAGACAATTGACGCCTTCTTTCCTTGTCAATTTGTCCTTCAACTTCCATACCTTCTTTAAATAAAGGTTTATGTTCCATTTCATGCACGACATAACTTCCTTGTTTGAAAACATTTATTACTTTGTCTGTTGCTAATTTTCCAATATCATGAGCCTGCCCCCCACTAGTGGGATAGAATGCAGTTTTGTCTAATATTACATATTTGTCAATAATTTTTAACACAGTAGCTTTGAATTCTAAGAATTTGTAATCTTCAAAATAAAGTTTTTCAGTTTCTGTTAAATCATCTAAATCTAAATCAGTTTCCTTTTCTTTAATTTCTTTTTTTTGCTCATGCCTTTCAGCTACTTTTGCATAAAAATCATCTGGAATCTGAACATCTTGTTTTAATTTTTTAGCTTCTTCCTTGATAAGTTCAGGAGCAATACCTTGGCTGTCATAGAGCTCTATTAATCTCTGTTCTTTAATTTCTTGTTTTTTCTTGAGCAAAGATTCAACTATATTTCTTGATTTAATCTTAGTAGCTTCATATTTTTCTTTTTCAATATCTAATATTTTTTGTACATTATCTAAATGTTCTGAAAGTTCTGGGAAAATAGGTTTAAGGTATTTTGCATGCTCTTCACAAATGTCGTGAATAGGAATTTTCCAACCTTGTTTGTCAGCTAAACTTAAAGCTCTTCTAAAAATAATTCTTAAATTGTAGCCGCCGCCCACATTGCTTGGTAAAGCTCCGTCGGAAATTGCTACTAATAATGTTCTCAAATGTTCTGCAATAGAATATAATGCTGCTACTTCTGTGACTTTAGTTTTCAATTCAGTAGCATCAACATCAATTTTCTTGCTAATGTCTAACCAAACTTTATTGATGTTTTCAACTTCATCAATATTTAAGAAAGAGGAATAAGGTAAGAATTTTTTCATTAATTCCTGATCAACTTTAATGCCTGTAATTTTATATAATTTTTTTATAACAGTTGGAAAAGTAGATTCATAAGAAGTAGAAGTGCCTTTTGTGAACCAAGTATTTCTTTCATGCCCCATCCCCATATCCAAAACTTTCAAATTTAGTTCTTTGTTACCAGTAGGAGTCTGTTCATACATCATGTAAACTTGGTTTCCTAACTCTAATCCTCTTGAAAAGAATTCCATGCAAGGTCCAAAATTTCCGCCACCTGCCCATGCATCTTCATGAAAAGTAATTTCTTTTTTAGGCAAACCTAATCCAACTCTTAACCAATTATATATGTCTGTAAAATATTTTTCTTGATCCCACTCTTCTGGCTTCATGAAAGCATGCTGCCCAATCATAACAAAGCCAGTATAATGTGCACCTGTAATTCCTACATTGTCAATATCATTAAATCTTAATGAAAACTGAGGTACAACTAATTGTTTAGCTGGCGGCTGAACTTCACCTGAAACAACATAAGGTTGAAAATCGTAAATTGAAGCTTGTACAAAATCAACATCAGAACGCCATCTTGCAACAACAGGATATCTTTTTATTGGTTCATAACCATATTCTTTAAATAATTTTGCAAATTTTTTCCAAGTTTGAATATAATCCATTTCTTGTTTAGCAGGACTATCTCCAATGAACTTAAAACCACCCGAACAACTAGGATCACCACAAACATCTTGGCTAGCATTAACTGTCCAAAACGGAGTAGAGCATTTTTTACAAATATGCCTTTCAAAACCCTCATTCTTCAAGACATTAATTGCATAATACTTCTCAGGGTTAGCCCATGCAGTTTTCCTAAACTCTTTTTTAATCTCTTTATCAGGTAACATTAAGAGAAGTAAGCAAAGCATTATTTATATGTTTAATGCTTTAGAACAGATTTATATAGTGTCGATATAACATTTTAGATTTTGGATTAAATTCCAATATTAAATTAAGTTTTTCTTTTTTTATTCCCAAATAATTTATTTTTTTATAACTTTCGATTACAAGATCTCTTAAAGATTTATGTTTTAAATCAAGTTCTATTCCACTATGCCCTGCGCCATAAACTATACCTATAGTGGGTTTAGGGATTATTATTTTTAATCTGGGAGCAATAAATTCTTCAATTTTTCTAGCAGCAATAGCATTTCTTAATTCAAAGAGGGGTGTTGGTGGTAATCTATCTAAAACCATTTCACTTTCTTTTAAAATTGGCACCTCCATAAATTGATTTAATACTTTTTCAAAAAATCCTCCCAATATTAAGCTACAAGTAAGTATTTTCAAACCTTGTTTTAAAAATTCTCTTCTTTTATAATTTTTTTCAGAACTTTTACATAATTTGTAAGCAATTCCTCCTTGAATACCCATAATTCCTATACTTGTTAAATAACCTCCTAAGTTTAAATCTACATCCACAAAATAAAAAGGAAACTTTTTTTTTGAATTTTTAACTTTTCTAATAAATTTAGAACATTCATCTGTAATAGGGATAGTACCACTTATTCCCGAAGATTCAAAAATGATTCCGTCAAGGTATTCAAGATTTTTAACCATATTTGAGATGTCAGTATGTATATGGTTAGCAGGTAACATTTGATAATCTGCATTTTCTGTTGAAAACTTTTTATAATTCATTTTAAATAATTTTTAATTTCTCCTTTATTATCCAAAAGAACTTGTTTTATTTCATTTAAATTAATAGAATCCCAATATTCAATGCCTTCTTTGTCTTTTTGAATTCTTTTGATAAAATCTTTACGATATTTATTTATTTGTCTTATTTTAAGCCCAGGATAAATACATACAGATGCACATACTATTGCAGGCACAGCCATTACAGGACCAAAATAAATTCCTAAAGCACAAAATCCAAAAAAAACTAAATTTCTTTTAATAGATTTTTTTTCAAAATCATTTACTTCATTACAAACTTTCAATAACTCATCTAATCCATCCAAATCTTCAATATAAGGTTGAACAAAAGATATTTTCATAGTTTTCAATACTCTTTTTTCTATATCTTCATCTTTGTTAACAAAACTATAAAAATTTTTCAAAACATTAAGATAATCTAATGCTTGTTTAGCTTCAGGATGATAATTATAAGATTCTAGATAAGGGCTATTTTCAACATTTTTAATCAATTCACTAGACTCTTTTACTTTATTTAGAATAATCTCTGTTAATTCATTCATTTTTCCTAGGATAAAGGTAACCTTTTATTTTAACTTCATTTTCTTGTAATACAGAATCAAGTTCATCTAAATTAACTTTTTTTAATTTTAAATAATTTTTTGTAGCAGAACAAGTATATCCTGCGGATCCCAATGAAACTACAAGACCTACCCAAGGGCTAATAAATAATGTAGAAGCTCCACCACCTAATACTGCTAATCCAGCCCCAATATAAATTCCTGCCCTCAGAATATTTAATTCAGGATTCAAAGCCAATATACTATAATCATTGGAATTAACCATATATTTTTTAATGTTTTTTAATGATTTTCTCTTTTCGATATTATTAAAATATGTTTCAAAAGATCCAAGAAATTTTAAAGATTTTTCAGGATTTATATTTAAAAAATCATATTTCTTACTTACAATTCCTTTAGCTCCCTTAATGCATTCTATAACTACATCGCTTAATTCTTTTTTATTCATTTTAATAAAGTTCAATTATTCTCATTATTTCTTTTTTATTGTAAATAAGAACATTTTCAAATTCTTCTAAATCTGTTTTTTCAATTTTATTTCTTAATGAGTTGTCTTCTTCAATTAATTTTTTTCCTTCTTTAAAGGTTTTTTTGAAACTATAAATTGCTCCTTGAAAAATTCCAGTTCCAATTCCTAACCCTAAAGTTAAAGCTACTAAAGGGAGACTTGGCCAAGTGAGTAAAATATAAGCTGAACCCATTGTGGCTAATAAACTACCATTTCTTATTTTTTTCAAGCTTTTTTCAGATTTTATTTGAGAACTATAAGCTTCATTAAAATCAATAGTGTAATTATCTATTAAGAAATTTTTCATAATAGGAATAAATTTTTCTTTAGATATATAACCATTATAAAAATTTTGAAATAAATTCAAATATTCTTGAGTAGTTTGTAATAAAAATGAATAATTTTCTTTTTCAGGATTAATTTTATCTATGGTTTGTTCTAAAGCTTTCATCCTGTGTTTACCTCCGAAATTATCTTTTAAAGTTGTTTTTTGTTTATTTATTTCTTTTTTTAATTTTTGAAAACTATTATTTATTCCTTCAGAACTAATCATAAAAGTTTTTCCTTTAGAAACAAATTTTATTCCTTTAATATGGTTTAATACAATATCTGTTAGTTCTTTATTTTCCATAATCGCCACTATATAGAAATTATTTATAAACTTTTGCTAAAAAAATAAGAAAAAATCAGATTAGAAGCCGATTCTTTTAAGGATTCCGCTTTGGTCTGACTCTGCCAATAATCTTGTGAACTCATCTTTTTGTTCATGTAGCTCAGTCTCTTTTTCATGCAATGTATTTACTTTTCTTTCTATACTTTCATCCAATTTTATGTAGAAGCCGGCAGATTCAAATTCTTCAGGGTAATTCTTGGATATCCCAGTTTGATTCAATTCAAGGCCATTCTTAAATATTATTTTCATTGATTTAAACTTTCGAGGCTTTCCAGTTCCCCCATTAAATATCAAGCCTGCATTAAGGTCATTATCCTGTTGTTTTGAAATTATCTGCCTGTTTTTGATTTTAAATCCTTCCTCGCTTGGATGAATAAGGTATTTAATAAGCCCAAGTAACAAAAGTGGGAAGTAAACTGGAGCCAAAACTATTCCCATTGTTCCCCCATTATATCTTTCTTTCATATTTTGGATTAAAACATAAGGTACCATAATTGGCTGGCCAAAACAAAGCAAACTTCCTGTTTTGATTACTTCCCAATTTCTGAATCTTATATCTTTAATTTGCAGTTTAGAAATGGCTTCATCATACATGTTTCTGACTTTTCTTCGCAATTGGTTCATCTTATTATCCCTATTTTGGAGGTAGCTTTCAATTATTGAGATTGCATCGTCTGAAAATCTTTCCCGCCTCTCTCCATTTACTATCTGCATATTACCCTCCCTATTTTTGGCACCAGAAAAAGGAAGCATTGAATAGCCGACAAAAGTCTCTGACTTATTGATCCATTCTCCGACAAATTTCGCATCATCTAATCTTTCTCCTTGCCATTCTCTTACATTTTGCCTTTCATAAGCAACAGCTAAATCATTGTCGAATTCAACAATCTTGAGACTGCTTCCAAAACTTTTTACCTCTTTTATCATTTCTTGTAGATTCATTTTATTTTCCTCCTTGATATAATCTTATAAATTCTAATCTTTCTTGTTCATTTAATCCTCTAGAGATATAGGTAAATGGCTCAATAGATTTGAATAGCTTACCTGTTAGAAAATCAAAAAGAATGTTACGTCCCGCTTCAATAGGTGCACTTTGAACATCTTCTATAAAATTATATAATCTTTTTTCCCTTCTCTTTTCCTCCTCTTTTTCATCTACACCCGGAAATATATGTACGTACCTTCTCAAGGATGTAAAGAATACTGGTGTTACTTTAGCCCCATAGAGACCTTTATACTTTTTTAGTTGGCTTAAAGCTTTAATTGTGTTTTCTACAAACTCCGGAATATCGTGTGATTCTTCACTATAGGATTTACAAAAACAATAAGAATCATACATAAAAAAAGGCCATATACCTCCATCAAAAATGTATGTGGTATTATTCCCTTCTTCAACAACAGAAAGGCAAAATGAACATTTTAGTTCAAGGTCTTTTCCCAGGTCCTTGTAAGCAGCATTAAATGCTTTCCTTTGTTCTTTTGTTAAACTAACTTCATAAGGATCTATTTCTCGTAATCCTCTTGCGAGACGTTTCTCATTTTGTTTTATAAGGTCGGGGAGATGCTTCTTTTTTTCTTCCATGATTTTTTGGAATAAATCTGGTGATGTTTCTAGAAGAAATTCGCGTTCTTTTTCTCTCCTTACTTCATAAAGTTCAAGGTAACCTTTTTTAAAATAAGGATTACGCCAAGAATCACTTACTTTACATAACCTCTCCTCAAGAACAATTATGTTTCCTTTATTATTTCTTTGCTGTTGTTCTTTTAATATTTTTTGGAGTTCTTCTTCTAATAATTGGGCTTCTTCCAACTTCTGAGCAACTAAACTTTTTGTTTTATTTTTTTCTTCCATTATATATACTTCCTGATGATAGTTCCAAATTCATATATTTTCGAAATTCAGTAATTTCATCTTCTTTTAGATCTTCATTTACTATAATATCAAGATACTCTATAAATCTTAAAATACCACCTCTTTGTTCTTCAAGTTTAAAATAAACCTTTTCAGATTTAGTATATCCTTTTCCTATATTTGACAATTTATCTATGCTATTAAGTATAAGGCAAACTGGTATAAAACCAATAGCACCAACAATTTCTCCCAACTTATAACAGGTATAATCTAAACTTCCTAAGATTTTTTTAATTGGTTTATAATCAATTTTTCCACTTAATCTTTCAATTCCAGAGCCTAAATCTATGAAAGGCAAGCCACATATAACTAAAAGTCCTAGTCCTCCAGAGCCCATATTATCAAAAAGACTCTTAGGATGATTATTTGGATTTCCAACAGGTACATAAAGACCTTGTTCAATCCTTCCTTTTAATTTTCCAGCTTTAATTTTGATTTTTATCTTTTCAAAATCTTTTTCATAGTTTCCAACTCTTTCTTCTAGATTTGGGAATAATAAAGGTTCATTGTTAATCAGATATTCTAACAGGGGCTTAATTTTTATTTCAGAATTTATATCATGCTTAGGTAATAAAGAAACTTTATTATCTACTATAGAATCAATTTGTTTTGGGCTTACTGTATAACATTCCTTTTCCATATTAGCTTCAACCAGATAATTACAATTTACTATCCTATCAATTTTTTGACTTAATTTTTCTGAATTTATCATTTTATTTTCCTCCTTGATATAATCTTATAAATTCTAATCTTTCTTCTTCCTCTTTTACAAAATCATCTACTGCCATTTTATTCACCTCTTCTCAAAAACTTTCATCATTCTTTCCATATGGTATTTTCGATTATAGAAAGCCATAGAAACATTCCACCAGGTATTATGTACTCTTTCAAAAGCTCTTAATCCTGTCATCATGACATCACTGAATATTCCAGTTCCTACAGCTTGTAACATAGCAACAGGAGTAATATACTGGCTATTTTTATAAGTTTGAACGACTTCTTCTTTTAATCCTTGAAGATATTCTTTTGTAGTAATTCCTAAAAATAAATTGTTCCTTAGCTTCTGTTCTTTCTTCCATTTCTTTTTCCAATGTCTTTTAGCATTTTTTAAAGGCTCATAGCCTAAATCAATAAGGTCTTCATTTGCTTGATCTTCAGTTAGTTCTCCACATTGTACACGATATTGAATAAATTCTGGTAATGGTGTATCCCTCGTTATTTTTCCTTGAGCGATAAGGTCATCTAAACTTTGTTTTTTATCCATCTTTAAGTCCTCTCAAACTTCTACTAAGAATTTAACAAAAACATTTATATATTAGCAACCTCTATCGGTTGTATATGGGACTAAAGAAATATGGTTTAACAGAATATGAAAGCAAGGTTTACATAGCATTAGTTAAACAGGGATTAAGTTCTGCTTATGAAATCTCTAAGAAATCAACAGTACCTTACGGAAAGATTTATCCTGTACTTGCTTCATTAGAAGAAAAGAAATTCATAAGAAAACTTTCAGGCAAGCCCCAAAGATTTGTTGCTTTAGATCCGAAATTAGTTATTGAAGAACAAGTAAGAAAAAAAGAACAGGAATTATTAATGTTCAAACAACAATCAGAGAAATCAATAAAAGAATTAGGAAGTTTAAGCCAAAAAAAATATGAAGAGCCATTAGAAAATATTAGGATTATTGAAGGCTATAAAAATTACTTGAATCTTTCTGTTGAACTGCATAAAAAAGCAAAAAAATGCTGGTGCTCAATTTCAGAACTATCAACATACAAACCCCATATTGATGCTTATAAGGATTGTATAAAAAGAGGAATAAAAGTAAAAATGCTAGTAAGCATTCCTGAAGCAACTCCTGATAAAATAAAATTATGGAAAAAAGTAGGAATAGAACTAAGAGGCGTTCAATTACAGCCAACTAAGTTCAGCATTATTGATAATGAAAGTGTAACCTTAAGATTAACGAGGCAAAAAAAGTATATTTCTTTATGGATTCAGAATCCTGCATTAGCTGAAATAATGAATGGTTATTTCCAGACATTATGGGTTAATGCAAAGCCTCTTTAAAAATTAAAGAAAAATTAGAATCCTATCCTTTCAAGGATTCCTGTTTGATCTGATTCTGCAAGTATTTCTTCAAACCTTTTTTTTCTATTATATACATCTTTGATTTCCTTTCTTATTTCATGTTTTTCTCTTTTTATTTTATTAATCTCATTTTCTATAATGTCATTACTTTTGATATAATAGTTTGCATTTTCAAAATTTTTAAGTTTGCCTTCTGATAACTTGCCCCAAGGGTTTAATTCTAATCCATTTTGAAATATAAAATTAATATCGTGGAAATTTTTAGGATTGCCAGAATAAAAATCTAAAGCAATGTTTGGTCCTTTATATTTTTCTTTTGAAATTATTTTCCGGTTCTTGATTTTTTTCTTTGTATAATCTGGCGAAACTAGTTCCATGATAATAGATGGTAAAAGTAATGACCCAAAAAATGAATAGGCAGCCATTTTTATAGAATCCTCCTCCCTTTTAAAAATGGAATATACAAGTGCACACGGAAAAAAGATTGGCCATCCAAAACAGAATAAGCTATCAAAACCGATAGTTTCCCAATTTCTATCTCCTATTTCTTTAATATTGAATTGTGAAAAAATCTTCTCATAAAGGCTCTTTATATCATTATCTAAGCTTTCTTGTTTAAGACTTCGCTCATTAGACCCATCATTTAGGTTCTGTTTTCTAAGATAATTTTCAATTGTTTTTTTGGCAGAGCAGGAAAAGCTTACATTCTTCTCTTGATTTATGCCCTGCATACTATAACTGCTTACCTTTTTTTGTGGCAAAACAGCATAACCAACAAAAGTTTCAGCCTTTATAATGAACTGTTCCTCAATAGTTCCATCAACCAATTCAAGGGCTTCCCATCCTTTTATATTCTGTTTTTCATAAGCAACAGCAAAATCATTGTCAAATTCGACTATCCTAAGATTATTTCCAAAACTTTTCACTTCTTTTATTTTCTCTTGTAAATCCATTTTTACTCCTTCTTTTTTTGTTCTACAAATTTTTCTAAGACATCAAAATCAACATCTGATTTGATTCTGTCAGATAATTCTTCTTTGGATTCAACAATAACTTCATCTTCTTTTATGAGTTTTAGAGCAATTCCTAAATCTCTTACTTCATTAAAATCAGCAATATGATTTTGATTATAATCTACCTGTTTTAAGGATTCTTGGTATAATGCTTCTTTTTGTTGTTTTTGTTGTCCATGGTCATAAATATAATAACCCATGCCTCCGACACCGACTACTGCTAATGTAGTTAATCCTATAATGCCTGCATAAAATCCATATAACCACCTTCTTGATAATTGCAACCCAGAAGCTATGCCACTACTTGTCATTTTTGCCTCCTAAAAATATTCTTTTACCTTTTGCCATAATCTTTCATACCAGCTTTTTTCGGGAGCATATTCTCCTGCATTTAAATCCCAGCCCCTTGCTATGGCAACTTCTCTTTTGAATTCTGCTAGAGCTTCTTGCACGAACTTGGAGGACGGATCTGCGCGACTTGCCATGTCGAGTCTTCCTGCCCTTCCAGCAGCCTCAATAGTTTTTTCAACGAGACTTTCCGGTATTTCTTTTGGTAGTCTATCAAAATTCTCATCAGATTCTTCACCAGCGTGAATCCACTCGTGCGCCGGGCTTGGGAAGACTTCTTCACCAAACTCAAGTTTGTCATCGATTTCTTCTTGATTATATTCTTTCATTTGTAATACCTTCCATAAGTTTTAAAATAATAATTACTGAAATTACTTATAATTTAGCAACCTCTATCGGTTGTATATAAAAAAATAAAGAAAAAATCAGATTAAAGAAAGTTTTTTACGCAAAGCCATCAAATCTGCTTCCAAGCTATCAATAGGTTTAGTCTCTTCAATCTTTGCAATTGCCCTTCTTCTTTTATGAATGTCTTTTTCTACTTCTTTCTCTGCTTGTTCAGCTTCTTTACGCCTCATCTCTACTTCTTTAGCTTCTTCTTTGATTATTGGCAATTGATTAAATTTCTCAGGACTTAAAGGCAATTCTTTCAATTTCAAAGTTTGCATCAAATTTCTAATTTCAGCCATTTCTGCTTTTAAAAGCTTAAGCAAATGTTCTTTATGCTTATTTAACTCTACAAAAGTTTCATATTTTCTTAAAGCACTAATTAAGTCTATAGCAGTAGTTAGAATTTCTTTACGAAGCCATTTAGGACTATCTATTTTTACATGTATGTCTTCTTCCGTTTTTTTCTTCTGGCTTCGTTTAGCAGTCATGATATCACCTTTTATAATTCGAATAATGCCCTGTCAATAGCCATCAATTTGCCTTTGATGGTTTCAAGATCACTATGCCAAGTTTCAATTTCATTATCTTCTTGTTGCTTAATTTTGTTAAGTTCTGCAAGAATTTCATCAGCATCTTTTAACTTACTTTTAATTTGATTCATAGTAGATATTACTTCTCGATATTTATCAATCTTGACAAATAATGGTTTTTCTTCATCTTGTATCGGTATAGATAGAGCTTCTGTTCTTTCAGGTAATGTCTGAGCTACAGTTTGAGCAGGAGCAACAGCTTGTTTTATTGCCATCTGTTCATTTTGACTGATTTCCATGTTAGCTTGCTTTTGAGAAGGAAGTTCTGGGAACCTTAATGGTGGTAATTCATCCTTGACTTCTGCCTCTTTTTTTTTGCCGAAAAGGCTCATATAAAAACACCTCCAATTTTTGTAACTATTTAAATTCATTAATGCCTTTATTTATATAAAAACTTTTGCATTAGTTTTTTTTCTATAGAAAGCTTTAAAAGTATACCACAATTCAGCTTATTTAGCGAGATGGGGCAGTCAGGAGTGCCCGATGGGCCCATAACCCATAGGTCGGTGGTTCAAATCCACCTCTCGCTATTCCTTCCAATTTTTATTTATTTTTGAACTAGGTGTCTTACTAGAATTAGTTTCTTTATTGGTCAAAAGGTAAAGTTTTAAATAGTATATCTAAGATATACTAATATATGCCTAGTCCAAGTAAAGAGAATAGAATCCTAGGAATTATCTTAGAGAATAGCCCTTTGAAACATTGGCATTTTGAGGAGCTTGTGAACAAAACAAAAATGACAAGGGCAGCAGTCAATAAGTGGCTTAAGAGATTCCAGGAACAGAATTTGATAACTAAGATTAAGGCAAGAGGTAAGTTTCCTTATTTCACTGTAGGACCAAACAACCCTTTCTATCTTTCCAAAAAGAGAATCTATATGTTGAATAAATTTTATGAGGCTGGTTTAATTAGTTACCTTTCGAGTTTGGACAAGGCTCAAACTGTAATATTATTTGGAAGCATGGCAAGGGGCGACTGGTATAAGGACTCTGATATAGACATATTTATTCTTGGCAATCCAGAAAACATAGAAAAGCATAAATATGAAATTAAATTAAAAAAAGAAATGGAGTTACATATCTTCGAGTCCAAGAAAAAATTGAAAAAAATTAAAACTGGATTGCTTAGGAACATCATTGATGGTTATGTTATCAAGGGTTCAATTAATGACTTAGTGAAGGTGGATTCATGAAAATTGACATAGACAATTTAGAAAAAACTTATGATAAATGCATTGTTAACGGCTTAGTTAGAGAGAAAGCAACATTAGATGCTGAGTTAATCAAATCCCTTAGGAAAATGGCTAAGGCAGGTCTTAATTTCATTAAGAAAGAGTCTAAGAGCATAAAGAAAAACAGCTTGGAGTGGACATTTGTTTTTAGAGATTATTATGAAGTATTAAGGTCCTTGATAGAAGCATTCCTTTTGTTTGACAGGGTTAATATTGAAAATCATCAGTGCAATAATGCCTATCTTTGCTTAAAGCATCCAGAACTTGAATTAAATTGGGAATTTTTGGAAACTGTCAGGTTGAAAAGGAATGCAATAAATTATAGGGGTCAATTCTTGGATTACAATGATTGGAGCAAGATGAAATTGGAATTTGAATTGCATATCAATAAGCTTATGCAAGAAATTGACAGGAAGTTGAAATAATTCTTGAAATATATGCTTTTAGAGTATTACAAAATCTAGTTTATGATACATAAAGAACAAGAATTTAGGGGCAGTTTTCTTTATTTTCACAAAAGGGCGCTTTGAAAAACAAGCTAATTTTCTTAATTCTAATTAGTAAACTATTTAAATAGAAACTTAGGAAAATTTCTTAAATAATTATTTTCGGAGGCAATAAATATGAAAAAAAAATTAGGAATTTTATTAATATCAGCATTAGGTTTTTTAGGTTGTTCTGAAAAACCAATAAATTTAGAAGGAGAAGTAATTCATGAATCTACAGGATATATTTATAGAATATTTGGGACCTGTGGCCCTCATAGGGATTATTTTATTAAATCAAGTCAAGGAGATTTACAAATCGCAAGTATAGAAGAATGTAATATTAATTGTGATCCTTTAAACAAAGGAGACAAAGTTAATGTTATTTTAGGAGATTATCTAAATAATCCTAATTATGTTTTTTATGATGAAGGTAATTTAAAAGAAATAAAACCTAGAAAATTATTAAAGTTTGAATTTTCGGAGGCATTAGAATGAAATTATTACATAAATTTCTAATAGGAAGCTTAGCTATGGCAACTTCTTTATGTTTGTATTATGAATTTGGAAGCAAGACTGTTCAAGGTACTATTGTTAATGAAGAAGTAGGGAATTTACATTCTAAATTAAGCCCTCATTCTAAATCTTATTTAATCCAAAAAGAAGATGGTACAATAATTTGTGCTGATATGCGTAGCTTAGAAGACCCTTTTGATTTAGGGGATAAAGTTGAAATGGAATTAGGTATATTGCCAGAGACTTGTAGAAAGATAGAAATGAGGAGTTTTAAAGATTGCATTGAAGGAATATGTGCTGAAGATAATCTCAATTTAAAACAAATGGGTGAAGTATGTTGTACTGTAAACTATGAAGTTGTATGTGATCGTGGTTGCTATAAAGTAAAAGGATTTAAAAATTTAAAAAGTAATTCGGAGGCAAAAATATGAAAGGTTTAATCTCAAAATTAGCATTAATTGCAGCACTAGCAAGTCCTGTAGCGGCTGCAGAAATTCCAGCTACAAAAGTAGACGATGGAAGACCAAGATTGGCAAGAACTTACGATGATGAGAGAAGCTGGTACTTAAGCATACCATTAATTCCTAACATTCAATTGAACGATTTGTCAATGACTTGGAATGGCTATGATTTAGTAAATAAAGCATTAAACTTAGAAATACCAGACATTGAAATAGATTTAGAAGAAGGGGTTGGATTTAATCAAGAAGGAGTCCAACAATTTATGGATGACATTTCAGAATTTCCAAACATTAACGGAAATTTAACAACAGAAGCTAAGATTAGGTTTGGAATTTTAACAAGATACATTGAATTCCATGCAGCTGGCGGAGTAGAAGGCAGGGCAGATTTTAGATTCAGAACAATAAAAGGAAGTTACAATTTAAGTGAAGAAAAATTACTATTAGACGAAGAAAAAACTGTATTTGAAGGATTCGGATATGGTGACATAGTAGCTAACGGCCGTTTAGTAGTTCCAGTTAAGATTGGCGACTTTGTAATGAAACCATTTATTGAAGGCGGTTATAGATACAGAGAAGCTGTACAAGGTTTTGTACATTTACCTGAATTAGTTGAATCAAACGACGATATTGTTCATACCACAGGTGATGATTTTAGAAGTTCAGGTCAAGGATTTTTCTTTAGTGCAGGAATCTTAGCTGATTTCAGTAAACTAGAACAATATCTTAAGCCAGTTGTAGCAGTTACAGTAGACAATGTTTACAGCCAAATGGATTATTCAGTAAATAGTTTAGCATTACCTGAACATGATCCATTAATGTTAAACGCAGGATTACAAATATCTCCGTTTGATATCTTAAACTTAAGAGCAGATTTCTTGAATATTTTAAATAATCCAGAGATTAGGGTTGAAGCTGAAAGAACTTTTGGTCCATTAGAGTTAGCCGTTTTCGGTAGATTGAATGAAAGGACTTTGTTTGGCGACAGAAGAAATTCAGTCAATGCTTATATTGGATTAGCTGGAGATGTTGCACAATTTGGTTTGTTTGGATCTTATGATGACACAAACAACTTTGGTGCAGGCTTGATGTTAAAGTTAGGCTGGCATCCTGAGATGCAATAATTACTTTTCTTTTAATTTTTTTATTTTTATAGCAAGAAAACTCACTACTTTAGTCGTGAGATGAATTGCTTTTTCAATAATTCCGGAAAAATGTTCAGAAAACCGAGCAAAAAAATAAATACTAGTTCTGTTTTATGGCAGAGAGGGTAATGCGAG
>JAHIMK010000141.1 GCA_018896675.1 Nanobdellota archaeon | reverse complement strand
CGTATGTCTTCAATTCAGTTGCCAGTAACTCTGTCATGGCTCCTCACTCCTATCTAGAGAGCTCGATTTCTCTCCATACATAATTATACTCTTATTGGCTATGCTTTCACAATATCATCAGCATCAACCTGTTTGCAATCGGTTTCACTTCCTTCGCGTTGACTCTTCCACGACGGCGATTTCCTCGGGGGTCAGGTCGTAGAGTTCGTAAACGAGTTGATCGATCTCCCGCTCCAATGCCGTCGTGTCCGCCGACCCTTCGACTTCGTTCAGGACAGGCGGCTCGGCGCGCTTGGCGTGCTCAATTCAACACAGACTCAAGACTCTCTCTAAATTGATTTTCGTCTTCGTTGTTATAGAAAGGTACACCGAGTAGGCGATATTTTGTTTTGTCGCCGAATTTCAGAACATCATTGCAAAATTCGGTGGTGATTTCTTTCAAGAATTTTTCCTTCCAGCGATCGTATTCTTTGAGATGTTTTCCCTTCGGCTCAACGAACAATTGATAGGTAAGCAGTTCGCCGCTTTTTTCACGCAGGAACAAGACAAAGTCAGGCTGGAAGGCTTGACCATCATAAAAGTTATAAATCGCAAAATGACCTTCATTGCGGACAAGGTAAATGCTGTCATACTTTATTTTCAGTTTCGTTATTTGCCTGTCGAGCATTCGCACAAAAGCTTTTTCTTCGCTTGTGCCGTAAATAGTGTTGAAAGCGAACCAGTCTTTATCCGATACTAGGTGCTCAAACTGAGGATCATTTTTACCGCGTTCGTTGTCTTTATCGAATTTCAAAACTTTGTCTTTGAAAACTTCCCACACCCAATCTCTTCTAAAATCCTTTGAGCCGCGATAATCGGTGACTTGCTGACGTATTTCGGCTTCGATTTGGTTGAGCAAGCAAATCATGGCAGTAAGTTTTTCTGCTTTGTTTTCTTCGAGCAGATAAAGGTTACCCTGAAAAGTGATTTCCAGCCCACCAAGATAGTCATCCAATGAGATAAACTCCTGCATGGAAGCGAGATGGGGAAAGTAATGATGCAGCGAGGCAAACGTAAAGAACGGACTGCGCGCAATGGCAGATTGGACAAGGTTGCGCTCCAGATTCTTTACCTTCACGTCTCTGCGAGTTTCATCTGACACGACCACTTTTTGCTTGGCATCTGCCAGCACCGCGCTTGCGCCTCCGTGACCAGTGGCAATCACATGGATGTAATTCTTTTTCTTCACGCCCAAATCGGCAAACGATTGGATGTGCTGGTAATCGTTTTTCAGTCGTTCATTGACGTAAATCAGCCCGTATTTGTAGAACTGTGTTTTCTTGAAAGCCTCTTTGAGTGTCAGCCGCTTTTCAACGACTTGCTCATCCATCATGCCCTGCTCAATCAAAGCGGCGCGGATTTCAGTGATGTAGCGCGAGTCGTTGATGCTGTGATAATGCAATTCTTCCAGCACGCGCAGTTCGTGTTCAAGGTCGCCGTCGAATTTGCGGCGGAAACGGTCATTACTTGCAGGCAGAACAAAGGGGAAATAACGCGCGCCGCGCCCAATTAACTGCGCTTCGGAGACGGTGGTAGAGCCGATTTTAGCCCTGCCCGTGTCACGCGCTTCGTAACAGCGGACAATATCAAACAGATTCAGCACGTCCCAGCCTTCGTTAAGTTTCTGGACGGCGAAAATTGCCCGCACACGATTATTCTTGTCTTCGAGCGAGTTCAAGAGAATCTGGTATTGCTCCTTCTCTATTTCTTCGTTGACCGAAAGACAAAAATCTTTGTGAAATTCACGCTTCAGGCGTTCCACCAGTTGCCCGTCGCGGATGTTGTTTTCGTCAAAGAATCGAAAGGCGTGTTGAACAATCGGGATATCCGACTTACGGATGCTGGCGATTTGCTTTGCCGTGAGACCGTCAATGAGTTTGTGAAAATTGGCTTTGTTTTCCTGCGATTGGGCGATGGTGCGCTGGGCTTTGAACAAAATCACTGGCTTGAGATTGATGCGGTATTTTGCCGCCACTGCCTGTTTGTACTGATTCAGAATCAACGCTTGAAGGATGCGTTCTTTCTGGTCAAAATCAGATTGAACGATGACCACATCCTTTGAAAAACGGTCGTTGCGGAATTGAAGCAGGTCGTAGCGGATGATGACCTTGTTGCGGTATTTCTCCACCATCGCGGGTGTGGCGTAATCGTGCGTGGCGGTGAATTCGAGCAAAAGGTTGTCTTCGCTTTGTTCAAAAATTCTCTGCACCGTGTTTTCCCAACTCTCGAACATCTCCATCTCGGATTTGGTCTTGACGTTGATGTGATGCGCTTCGTCCGCAATCAGCGCCACTTTGTGCTTGCGAAAGTCTTCAAAGGTGAGGGAATTTTCTTTTTCTGCCGTCAGGTCGGAGTGGAGTTTTTGAATCGTGGTAAAGCAGATGTTGATGTCGCTGGGATTGACGCCTTCAAAGTTCTCCACTGGCGAAACGCGCACGCGGCGATTGCCGATGACAAGTTCCTGATTGAAAAGATATTTGATGGAGGCGGGGTTGAGGAAGTTGTCTTTGGTCTTTTCGATGATGTTCGTGGAATTGACAAAGAACAGGAAATTGCGATAGCCCTGCTCGTAGAGAT
>JAHIMK010000028.1 GCA_018896675.1 Nanobdellota archaeon | reverse complement strand
TATAACTAAAAACCCGGAAATATGCACTCCATTTGCCACTTGACAAACATACACACAGAGTTTATAAATAAAAAGAAAATAACTAATTATTGATGGAAATAAAAAACAAGCTCATAGTCTTTCAGGGAAAGAACATAAGAAAAACATGGCATAATGATGAATGGTGGTTCTCTGTGGTTGATATAGTTGCTGTATTGACAGATTCGCCTAATCCTTCAGATTACTTAAAAAAACTAAAAAAAAGGGATGAAGAGTTAGCAAAAGGATGGGGACAATTTGTCACCCCCCTTAAACTTGATACATCTGGCGGTAAACAATCTATGATTTGCGCAAATACAGAAAACGCGCTAAGAATAGTCCAATCGATATCTTCAAAGAAAGCCGAGCCTATGAAAAGGTGGCTTGCAAGAGTGGGTTATGAAAGAGTACAGGAAATAGAGAATCCTGAACTTGCTATGGGCAGGGCAAAGGATTACTATAAGATGAAAGGTTATCCAGAAGAATGGATAGAGAAAAGACTAAGGAGCATAGCTATAAGAAAAGGACTTACAGACGAATGGGACAAAAGAGAAATAAAAGAAAAGAGAGAATTTGCAATTTTAACAGATGAAATAAATAAAGCAACATTTGAGGTTTCTATAAAAGAGCACAAGCAGATAAAAAAACTCAATCCAAAATTCAAAAATCAGAACTTAAGGGATCATATGACTGACTTAGAATTGATTTTCAACATGTTGGGAGAAGCGTCAACAAAAGAGATCGCTAAGGCAAAAGATGCTCGAGGTTTTAATGAAAATAAAGCAGTTGCAAAAGAAGGTGGTACTATTGCTGGAGATGCAAGAAAACAATTAGAAAAGGAGACTGGAAAGAAAGTTGTAAGTAGTGATAATGCAAAACAACTAATAAACAAAGAGAAAAAAAGGCTTGAGAAAAAAAAGAAGAGAGGTATTTTAGATGGACTATCCTGAATTAAAGTTAACAGAAGAAGATTTGAAAGAGATTGATGAAAGTATTAAAAGGAATGATGAAGAGAGGATGGAATTTGTTAAAAAATATGCTGAATGGCTGAAGAAAACAAAAATGATAACTAAAGATATAGAATATGTGGAATTGTATGCTGAAGAATTAATAAACAATCCAAAACTTTTTGAACAGCAAAGAGTATTTATAGAATCACAAATGAAAGCAAGTAAAGAATTATTTCTAAATAAATTTGGCGAGAACTTTAATGAAGGAGCAAGGAAATATCTTAAGGAAAGAGATCTAATTTGACTTGCTTCAGCCAAACAAACAGAGTTGTGACCACAAAAACAAAGATAAAGCTAACAAAGAAAGCGGCTATAAAACCGGAAATCTGTTCAAAAAACCGGACAAGAAAATAAATACTAGTTCTTTATCTGAAATAAGAATGAATAAAGAGGTAATAATAAAAAATAAGATTTATACAATTAGGGGCTTACAAGTAATGTTGGATAGAGATCTGGCTGAATTGTATGGTGTAACTACTGGTTCTTTAAATCAAGCTGTAAAGAGGAATATTGAAAGGTTTCCTAAAGATTTCATGTTTCAATTAACTAAAGAAGAATTTGAAAACTTGATATCACAAAATGTGATTTCAAGTTGGGGAGGTACTAGGACATTACCTTCTGTCTTCACAGAACAAGGCGTTGCAGCCCTTTCAGGAGTTTTAAAAAGCAAAAAAGCAGTTCAAGTTAATATTCAAATTATAAGGGCTTTTGTCGCAATGAGGCAATTAATAGCTAAAAATCAAGGATTATTTATTAGATTAGACAACATTGAAAGAAAACAAATTCAGTATGATGAAAATTTTGAAAAAATATTCCAAGCCATAGATCAAAAACAAATAAAACCAAAGCAAGGGATATTCTTTAATGGACAAATATTCGATGCTTATTCTTTTATTTCAGATTTGATAAGAACTGCAAAACAATCAATAATCTTAATTGACAATTATATTGATGATTCTGTTTTAACCTTATTCTCAAAAAGAAAAGAGAAAATTAAAGTTACAATTTATACAAAAGAAATTACAAAACAATTACAATTAGATTTAGACAAATTTAATTCTCAATATCAAGAGATTGAAATTAAAGAATTTAAAGATTCTCATGATAGATTTATGATTATAGACAATAAAGAAACCTATCATATTGGGGCTTCACTCAAAGATTTAGGTAAAAAGTGGTTTGC
>JAHIMK010000137.1 GCA_018896675.1 Nanobdellota archaeon | reverse complement strand
TTGGAGAAATACGAGGACGCCATGGAGGCCTATGAAAGGATCATTGAGATAGCCCCGAACCAGGCAGTGTCTTTGAATAATCTGGCCTGGCTTTTGGTCACAGCCCCAAACGAAGGACTGAGAGATAAGGCCCGAGCCCTTGAGCTGGCTAAAAAAGCAGTAGCGCTTGAAAGGTCCCCTGTATTTCTTGACACGCTGGCAGAGGCATTTTATGCAAACGGGTTCCGCCAGGAGGCTGTTAAAATAATCAAAGAAGCAATTACCCTTGAAACCGGAAATACAGATTACTATGAAAAGCAGTTAGAGAAGTTTTATAACTAGCCAAAAAGAATTCTCAAATTCGACCTACCATGATAATAAGGACTTTATAGGAGAAAAAGCGTGCTAGAGAGATTATTGGGTTGTTTTTTGTTTTTGACCGCCGCTGTTGTTTTGGTTTCGGATCCGGGTCTGTCCCAGGAAATGACCAAAGAGGACATTATCAAGGAGCTAAATGAATTAAAGGAAAGAACCAGAAGGCTCGAACAGGCTCTTAAAGTCCTGGAAGAGGGAGAGATACCTACCAAAAAAGGGGCTAAAGAAAAGATTCAACACGGTGGAGTGAAAGGAATTAGGGAAAGAATGGTGGCTCTTAAAAGACCTGTTGATGGGATAGAATTCGGTGGGGCCATTGAGGTTGAAGCCAGTTACGAACGCTTTAGGCCTGAAAAGGGCGAAAGCGAAAGTTCCAGTGATCTTACGGTCGGCACAGTTGAATTCGCCGTTGATGCCTCAATTACGGATAGACTGAGAGCCCACGTCCTTTTTGAATATGAAGATGGTGGCGCCGTTGTTGTCGATGAGGCCATTATTCATTTTCAGGCTGAGGAAGTCTGCATTCCTGACTTATCTTGTAAGTCTCCTTGGTATGCCAATGTTGGCAAATTAAATGTCCCGTTTGGATATTTTGAGAGCCATTTTATCAGCGACCCCCTAACTAAAGAGCTCGGAGACACAAAGGAAACAGCTGTCATTGTAGGCGTGCATCATTCATTGATGAATGTTGCTGCAGGGGTCTTTAACGGAGATGTAGATAAAGCTGGGAACGATGACCATGTCGAGAGCTACCTTGCCGCCGGCATGTTTACTCTTCCAGAAGAAATCGTCCCCAATCTAAGTTTGATGGCCGGCGTTTCATATATATCCAATATCGCTGACAGCGATGGTCTTACGGATTTCCTTTATGAAGAGTTTGGAATGGACACAATCGAAGCCTATGTAGGCGGACTTAGCGCCTTTCTTTCATTTTCTTTTGAGGATCGATATTTCTTCGAGACTGAATACGTCGGCGCGAGTGAAGCATTTAAAGAAAATAGGAATTTTGAGCCGAAAGCGTGGAATTTTGAATTCGCTTTTAGACCTGTGGAAGACTTTGAAATAGCCATTGGCTATGGCGTCAGCAAAGATGCGCTTAATTTCCTCCCAGAAATGCAAATTGGTAGTGTTGCCATTTATAAAATCTTTGAGAATACGTCCATAAGTCTTGAATATATTTACAGGGTGTTTGAGAATGACGACGAAGTGACCAAGTTAACTACTCAACTGGCTGTGGAATTTTGACTAGGAGGCTGTCCGAGAATGAGATATTTTTTTAACGACAAAAAAACCATCACCATTTTATCCTCTTATTCAATCATAATTATCAAATGATAATCTTTATATAAGCTTGTAGTAATATTCACATGGTATAAAACCTCTACATAAATTCCAGAACTCTCTCTCCGCCAAGGAGATGGCATAGGTTCCTCAATATAACTATTTTTTTCATAATTATTGGTAAGGTGGCTATTCACGAGAGCAATTCGATCGGGTTGTACACGATTTGGCTGCATTTCGGTAGCATTTGAAACTTGTAATTTGACACAAGACAGCATTTCCTAATTACAGCCCTGTTGACAATTTGGGGTATAGAAAAAAGGAATATCAAAAAAATGCGGTTATTATTGGTGGAAGATGATGTAAAAATTGCTATGTTTATTCAAAATGGCCTGAAAGAGGCAGGTTTTGCTGTAGACCACACGGCAAATGGCCAAGATGGTTTACATCTGGCACTAACAGAACCCTATGACTTAGCAATAGTTGATTTAATGCTACCCAAACTCGATGGGTTAACGCTTATCGAAGAGCTGCGAAGGAAGGCGATTAACACTCCTATTCTGATTTTGAGTGCAAAAAAATCGGTAGATGATCGAGTAAAAGGATTAAGAGCAGGAGGCGACGATTATCTAGTCAAGCCGTTTGCTTTTTCAGAGCTACTTGCCCGGGTTCAAGCACTCATCCGAAGAGCCAGTGGCGTTGTTAACCCTTCAACCCTTACAGTTGGTGAATTGACGCTAAATGTGCAAACTCGAAAGGTATATAGGGGGCAAAAAGAAGTAGACTTACAGCCTCTTGAGTTCTCACTACTTGAGTATCTAATGCGGAATGCTAGGCAAGTTGTTTCAAAAACCATGATTATGGAACATGTATGGGACTACAATTTTAGCCCAATGACTAACGTGGTCGAAGCTCGAATATGTTATTTACGAGACAAAATTGATAGAGATTTCGATTCAAAACTGATTCACACGGTTCGTGGAGTAGGTTATGTTCTTAAGGAAAATTCTTAATCTAAAAAACACACTCCTCTTTCGATTAACCATCCTTTACGCGGGTATATTTACGCTTTTATCCTTTTTAGCATTTGCAATTTTTTATTATCAAATTCTTACCGTTACTATGAAAGGCATGGACGAGGAATTACTAAAAGAGATTGAAGAGTTTTCTATCGTCATGGCCGAAGCCGGGTTAGAAGGAGTCAAAGCCGCGATAGCTGAAGAAGCTGAATCAGAAGATCCAAATGAAGAATGTTATCGACTTATTAATTTTAACGGAGATGTTCTTGCCACAACTGACATGTCATCCTGGGGTTCTGTAGAAAAATACAATAATTTAAAAAGATTACAAGAGGACGAAACGAATTACATTTTCCAGACATTGATTATTCCGGGACGTGAATATAAAGCGCGAATGATTTCAGGGACTATCGGGACTGATACGGTATTGCAAATTGGGGGAACCCTTGAGGAAGCTGAAAAATACTTGACTATCTTCCGCAATTTGTTTGCTATGCTTCTAATCATTTTGATGTCTTTATCTGCGGTAATCGGATGGATTATGGCAAGACAGGCTCTTTTAGGCATGGAGCAAGTTACTCAAACTGCAATAGAAATATCACAAGGGGCATATGATAAAAGAGTTCAGGTAAAAGACCGATACGATGAAATCAAGAGGCTTGGCAGCACATTTAATGCAATGCTGGACCGGATTCAAAACGTACTTAGATCTATGAGAGAGATAAATGACAATATCGCACATGATCTCAGAAGTCCTCTCGCGAGAATTCGCGGTCTTGCTGAAATGACGTTGATGAGGGAAAGGTCAGTTGATGAGTACAAGAAAATGGCTGCCAGCACGGTAGAAGAGTGTGATGATCTGATAGATTTAGTCAACACGATGTTGGATATCACTGAGGCCGAATCAGGTGTACAGGTATTGGAGATTGAAGAACTTGATCTAAGAAAGTTGATTATAGACGCTCATGAGCTTTTTCAGCCAATTGCTGACGAAAAGCAGATTAACGTAACCCTCGATCTGCCTCACAAACTGCTTTTTAAGGGAAACAGGAAAAAGACACAAAGGATTGTAACTAACCTTCTGGAAAATGCCATAAAATACACACCTGATCGAGGGAAAGTCTCCATTTCAGCATTTGAAAATGACGGAAGAATTAACATCATAGTCGAAGATACAGGCATTGGAATCCCTGAAGCCGAATTACCTCATATATTTGAAAGGTTCTACCAATGCGATAAAAGCCGAACAGAGAGAGGGATTGGTCTTGGTCTCAGCTTGGCTAAAGCTTTCGTGGTAGCCTTGGGCGGCACCCTCACTGCAAGAAGCACCCTGGACAAAGGGAGCACTTTTTCGGTTACTCTTCCCCAATAGCTCTTTTCTAAGAACAGCCCCTATGCTGCTTTTTCAGTTAATAACAAAATTCCGGAATAAATAAAATAACTTGAGACAGAATGATCTTCCGCCTAAGAGGCTGTCCGCTCCCACCCTCCAAAAGCCAACTCGTCCTATAATATCAACGTCTTCAAAGGTCTTTTTTTTGTAACCGTTCACGGGTTTCCCGCTGAAAGCGGGATTCAGGGTTCACCGAAAATTTAAGCCGCTGATGTGTAGGTTCTAAACTAAGAATTTTGAACCTGTAAACGTCTACTTCTTTTTAAATGTAGAAATGGCCAACGTCAATAAGTCAAATTTTGCCTGACAGGTTTTTATTCG
>JAHIMK010000140.1 GCA_018896675.1 Nanobdellota archaeon | reverse complement strand
GAGCCAAAAGGCAGGCTTGCCAGGGTTGCGCTGGTGATCTGCGCTCCGCCCGCGTTATAGACCGTCACTGTCACCGCACTCACTGACCCGCCGCCGAGGGGGTTGCCGCTTACGGTCTGATTGATGACCGAGACCGACCAATTCCACTGCGCCGGGTCCAGGCTGAGGGCGCGCGTCGCCACGCCCACCCCGCTGTCCAGGGCGTGGCGGATGCCCACCCCGCGCGCCAGTTCTATCCCACCGAACAGCAGCGGGACGAGGATCATCAGCACGAGCAGGAATTCAAGAACCGCCTGCCCGCGCTGGTGGTTACGAGCCAATCTGCACATTGATCTGCTGCAACTTTGTCGAAATGCTCTGGATAACACCATAGATCGCTGCACCGGCCACGGCGACCAGCAGCGCGCCCATGATGATCCATTCCAGCATGGCGTTACCGTTGTGTCTTGTAAACATGTTTTTCTCCGGTTTGCAGGTTGCAGGTTGAAGGTCTAAAGTCTACCTTCAACCTGCAACCTTTAACCTGCAACCTTCTAGGGCGCAGCAGGTACGTTGATGCCGTCAATCCAGGCGCCCAGGTTTGTGCCCTCGGCTGCGCCCTTCTGCGCGATGGAGTATGCCACCACGCCGACCACGGCAACTACCAGGACGCCGGTAACGACCCATTCCAGAATTGAGGTACCACGATGTTTTGTAAACATAGATCATTCTCCTATTTCAGATTTTGGTTTGGTTTTGTCTTTCGATTGCAAAATATGTTTGAATTGTCTTTTTTTTGATCACGTGGTTGAACCATCACCTCCTTTCAATATCCGCCAGCCCAGGACATGCCGCCCATGGATGCAAGCAGGCGGGCAACCATCGGGTAGATCAGGACTACGATTGTCGGTCCCAACAGGGCGGGCAAGACCAGCACCGTCAGGCGGGTGGGGATGCGCTGCATGTTCTCCCGCGCGGCGGTGTACATCTCTCTCCGCAGGCGGGTTAGAGCGTGTTCGAGGGGCGCGTCAACTTTCATCGTTCCCTCCGCCGCAGCGCGCGTCCAGGCAACCAGGTCGCGCAGGTGCGTGATGGCGGTGTCCTGCGCCAGCCTGTCAAGCAGTTCCAGGCCGTCGCCCTGGAAGCCGCCTTCCAGATAGCGGCTGACGATCCCCGCCGGGCGTGTCTTGCCCTGCCTGGCGAGTTCCTGCAAGGCGCGCAAGAGCGACCCTTGCAGCGGCAGGCTGATGCGCAAGTCCATCAGGAAGGCCAGCAATTCGGTGTCCAGTTGCCGCTTACGGTAGTTCGCCAGCCAGAGGCGGACGGCGAACGGGATGAACGCCAGCAGCAGAACGAGAACCTGCTGCGTGAACAAGTACAGACCCAGGCCAGCGAGCGCAGAGAAAGCGTAGATCTGCGTCCAGGGGATGCGTTCCAAGCCCAGAAGATCCTCCTGCGTGGCGCGATAGCGGCTCTCTGTCTGTTGAGAGCGAGAAACCAACCGCGCCAACCCGCGCCGCTTTCTGCGCGCCAGCAGCCCGCCAATCCCATCCACGACTACGGAGAGCAGCAGGTAGAGCAGCACAAACAGGCCAAGACCGAACAGCAGCGTGACCAACCAGAACATCTCCAACTCAGACCTCCAACTGAAGCAGCTCCGCCTCCACGTAGAGGCTGCCCAGCGCGCCAACCGCCAGCATGGAGAGCAGGAGCAGCCAGTTCTTCGCGCTGGAGACGAAGTAATGCCGCCAGGCGGGAAGGATGCAGGCCGCCACCAGCGCCGCCAGCAGCACAATCTGAAGGATGCGCGCCGTACCGCGTACCAGGGTCAGCGACTGGCGCGCCTGCTGGCGCAAGTCCAGTTTGCTTTCCACTTCCTCCTGCAATAAGCGCAGCGTTTCCAGGAAGACATCCTGGTTGGTGTCCTGCACCTCGGCGATCAGCCCGGCCAACTGGCGCATGACCGGATGCGGCAGCGACTGAAGCGGCTTTACTGCTTCGGCTGTCGCCATGTTCATGCGCAGCCGCGCCAGGGTACTCTCGACCGCAGAGCGCGTCTCGCCGCTTGGCAGGACGTTCGCCGCCTCTTGCAGCGTCTTCACCAGTGACCGGTTGAGCGGGTAACGGCTCTGGAACTGCACGACCAGGTTGCCGACATCCTCGTTCAGCCGTCCCATGCGCTGGTGGTAAAGCTGAGCGCGGTACAACTCGCCTGTCACCAGGATCGCCGTGAGCGCCACCGGCGAGAGCATGGCATCCGAGAGTAACAACGCGGCCAGAACACCGACCGCGATCCAGGCGACACGCAGGCGGGAAAGGCTGTACAGCAGCAAGCGTGCCGAAATGCGCTCCCCTTGCTTCTGGACCGCCTGACGGGTGGGATCCTCCTGGATCACGGTCAGAAGCCGCCACATCACCCTCGGCTGCAACTGGCGGCGGATGTAACCGATCAAGCCAGTGGATACATCCAGGATCAGGTCGAGCGCTTGGCGGGAGAGCAAGTACACCCCTGCCCCGAAAAGAAACACGGTAGTCCAGCCGAGTAGGTGCTGCGCACCGAGTAGGTACTGCGTATAAAAAGCCGTCATGTTTGCAACGACTCCCAGGCGTTTTGCAGCGCAGATGCCGCAGGCCGAGCATCCTCCCCGTAGAGGGTCTGCGTCTCGTACCTGCCCTCCGCTGAGACGCCGGTGAGCAGGGCGATCTCGACGACGTGGCGGTATGCCCCTTGCTCGTGCGGGGTGCGCGCCAGCAGAACGACGACGTTCACCCCGCTGGCGATCAATTCGCGCACCACCTCGCGGCCAATTTCTGATTGCTCCTGCAAGGCGAACTTTTCCAGACGGCGCAGCGCAGCCTGAATACTCCCGCCGTGGATGGTCGAGTAGGCGCGCCGTCCGAGGTTCGCCGCCATCAGGAATTGCATCGCCTCCCCCGGCGAGACGATCTCCGAGAGCAGGATCGCCGTTGGATTCGTGCGGGTATAGACAACATTCAGCACCCAATCCATCGTGGCGACTTCTTCCTGGCCGGGCAATATCTGAGACGGGGCAATCGCCCGCATCTGGTAGAGTTCATCCGCCAACTGCAACTCTCTGAACGTTTCCAGCACAGCGATGGGTTCGGAGGGCGGGAAATACTGGCTGACCGCGTTC
>JAHIMK010000104.1 GCA_018896675.1 Nanobdellota archaeon | reverse complement strand
GGTTGGATGTGGATCAGCAGATTGAAGTAGTCTATGCGCTCGCCCCGTGACCTGAGAACCTGGCTTCCGATCGCGACGTTCGTGAGCGGGCTTTCTCTTCCCCTGCTCGTCTACTATCTAACCCTGGCGCCCGACCTGACCTGGGCACATGGCGGCGACGGCGGCGATCTCATCGTTGCAGCCTATACTTTGGGTATAAGCCACCCGCCGGGCTATCCGGCGTACACCTTACTCGCGCATCTCTTCACGCTCCTCCCCTGGGGGAGCGTTGCATTTCGAGTCAATCTACTCTCGGCAATGGGTGCGGCGGTGGCGGCTGGCAGCGTTGCGCTCGCCGTCTCAGCGCTGTCTGCGCGGGAACGCAAGTGGGATGTTTTGCTCGGCGCAGTGGTGGCTGCCTGGGGACTTGCGTTCATGCCCTTGTTGTGGAGGCAGGCAGTCATTGCTGAAGTCTATGCTGTTCACGCAGCGTTTGTCGCATTGACGATTTGGTTAGCGTTGCGCCTGAACAACCGTCCAACAACCTGGGCCGCGTTGATCCTGGGCCTGGTGTGGGGAATCGCGTTTGGGTTTCACCTGACCTCCATATTCCTGCTCCCGATCATCATTTGGGGATTGTCGAGACACATCGAGAAAACGCAAATTTTTCGTCTTTGGGGTGGTCTATCGGTGGGATTCGGTGTCGCGTTTCTGCAGTGGCTATACATTGCATTGAGAGCCGGGCGCGGGGCAGTGACGTGGGGAAACCCGACGACACTGGATGGATGGTGGTGGCTGATAAGCGGCTCACTCTACAGGGGCTATGTCTTTTCTTTTCCGCTGGAGGGATGGCTTCCGCGCCTGTTTTATCTTGCCAAATCCTTGCTGACAGGACTCGGTCCCATCGCCGTGTTGCTCGGCTTGGTTGGATGGGCTTTTCTTGCACGGCGCCGTTCAGGGTTGGCGCTGGCTCTGGGGACAACTGCAATCGCTTATGTCGTTTTTGCAATCGGTTATAATACAATTGACTCAGATAATTACACGATTCCGGCATTGGTCGCTTTCTGCATCGCAGTCGGATGCGGAGCAGTGCAAGCAATTGATGAGGTACGTGCGCAATGGGGACATGGCGCCCTAGTAGCCGGCTGGACAGTGATCTTTTTGATGCTGGCGTTGAGCGTATTGTTCCACTGGTCGAGCGTTTCCTTGGTTACAGACCAAGAGGCGACACTGTTTGGCAAGAAAGTAATGCAAACAGTACCCGACAGTGCAGTGTTACTCACTGACGATGACCGGGCAACGTTCACGCTATGGTATTTTCGTTATGTCCTCGAACAGCGAACAGACACGCTAATTGTAGACAAAGGGCTGTTAGCTTTCGATTGGTATCAGGCGGAATTAGGTATTACACCTGCAGAAGCGACTTTGATCGTTAATCGGAATGAAGTTTCTTCCCTGCGCCCAGTTTGCCAGGTCATCGTGGAGAATCAATCGCCAGTAATTGATTGTCCACAGGATCATAGTTATTTCCAACAATTTCGGGATGATGAAAAAAAGTGAAAAATAAATTATTCTCTTTTATGATCGGTTTGGCATTCGTTGCCTTATTCATCTCTGGGTGTAGTGCGCAAAACGTCCAGGGTACCACCCCTATCCCCCCCACAGTGCAACCCGCCAATATTTCCTCTACCATCCAGTTCATTCCAACTTCTGCGCAAACCGAAACTGTTTCGCCTACTCTCCAACTCACTCCAAGTGCTACACCATATCTTGCGTCAACGCCCCTGTGGAGGTTTGGAGTCGCGCTTGTAAGAAAGGCGCTTACCGCGTACGATTCCTACGGCATAGCTTCTATGCGCTTCAGCTGGTATGTGGATTTCAAGGTTAACGCGAATGCCCCAACGCCTTATGGAATGGAATACGTTCCAACAGTGCGAGTCAAGCAACTAAAACTGGCCCAGGACGGTACCAAGACAGAATGCTATGTTTCGTGTGGTTACGTCGAGCCTTACGAATATACTGTCTCGCCGAGCCTAAGCCAGATTCAAACTACAGCAGCGCAACACCCTGGAATGACATGGTTGATTGGGAATGAGATGGATAACAGGGATACAGCATCCTCCTCCGGCGCTTGCTGGAGGCAAGATGAGATGGTACCTGAACTCTATGCCCAAGCATACCATGATTTATATTATGCGATTAAAAGTGCGGATCCTACGGCCCAGGTGGTCATCGGCGGAATGGTGGAGTTCACGGACCTGCGGCGCCAATATCTCGATCGGGTTTGGGCTGAATACTCGCGCTTGTATGGCCAGACGATGCCTGTGGATATTTGGAATACCCATCTTTATGTACTGCCGGAAGCGACAGGCAGTTTTGGGGCAGGTATTCCGGCGGGATTTAGTGAGACGAGCGGCGCACAATACTCGATTTCGGACG
>JAHIMK010000097.1 GCA_018896675.1 Nanobdellota archaeon | reverse complement strand
ACCAAACGCCAGGATGGCACCAGCCATGCCGTTTTTACTCTTGGCACACATATTGTCAATATCCCCAAGCGCAAGCCATTCGTCAAGCCGAAATATGTGGAATTGGTGCTCGCCGTGCTGGATGAGATCAAGGAATTAGACGAGGAAAGTAAAGACGAAGGTGTGTCATGATCACCAGAACTGTTGAAGATTATCTCAAACTACCCTATCACGTCGAAATCATCCGGGAGGAGGACCGGGAGGATCCCGGCTGGGTGGCGCGCGTTGTGGAACTGCCCGGCTGCATCACCCAGGGCGATACTTTTGAAGAACTAGGGGAGATGATTGAGGATGCCATGCGTGGCTGGATTGGCGTGGCGCTGGAAGCAGGGATAGCCGTGCCCGAACCTGCCCGGGATGAAGACTATAGCGGTAAATTTGTGGTGCGCCTGCCGAAATCCCTGCATCGCCAACTTGCGGAGGTCGCTGAACGAGAAGGGGTGAGCTTGAACCAGTTCATCAACACTGCCCTCGCTCAGGCAGTGGGAAGTGCGTCTGTTCCCGTTGCCTACCGTCTCAATGACAAAACCCCTGCACTCGCCGTGCGAGAAGGAAAGAAGTAGTTGTCCGCCCAAGGCGAGCGCCGCTCGCTCCTACCCAAACTGGAGACCTTATGTCCACCACCCCCACTGCCCAAATCCTATCCCTCGCCGATCTGATCGGCTACCAGGAAGGCGCCATCGTCAGCCGGGTCATCCTCAAAGCCGAAACCGGCAATGTGACGCTCTTTGCCTTCGCTGAAGGCCAGGAACTGAGCGAGCACACCGCCCCGTTCGACGCCCTGGTCCAAGTCTTGGATGGCGAAGTCGAGATCAAAATCTCCGGCCAGCCATTTCATCTGAAAACCGGCGAGGCGATCATCATGCCCGCCAACCAGCCTCACGCGGTGAAGGCGACCAGTATATTCAAGATGCTGCTGACGATGATCAAGGCGTAGTACGGTTGAAATCGGCGCAGAAAACCTTGCGCGCCGCGCGGAGGGTAGAGACATCTGAGGTCTGCTAGCTCTCGCGAGAACTTATGTTTTCCAAGTCCGCGACCAACGCTAATCGGTTTTCGCGAAGGCTTGCGCTGACTTTATTCTTCAACAAACTTCTTCACAACCTTCTTGACAAACTCTGGAAGCGGGGATGAATTCTGTTTTGCCTGTTGTTTCAATTTCTCGTAAACCAGAACTTCATCTTCCTCCCAAACAATATCCGCCCTTCTGATTTCACGCAAGGCAATGTGAACGTAGTTTTCAGGATTCGCCCAATAACATTTCGAACAAACATTTGGGAATTTCTCGTTCAGTCCATTTTCGCAATGTTCACAAGACCACGACTTGGCTCGATTGCATGAGCCACAGGCCAGCATAAAATGTTCTGGATTTAATTCGCCTTGTGTCTCGCCAGCGACTTCATAAGGAACGCGATGGTCAATCTGCATATAGCGCGGCTCGAACTTTCCCGCGCAAATCCCACACCTGCCATTTTGCTTTTCGTAAAGAGGGTCCTTGAATTGTTTTGGGAATGTTTGCCTGCCCTGCAATCTGCCTTTGCGGACTTGTGTCAAATCGCCGAAACGATACGCGGCAATGGTACGACCTTCCGCGTCTTTCACGCGAAAAGTTTCCAAAGGGATTCCCGCTTCGCGTACATCGCGAGCGGCTCTCGGCGGATGGTTGTATCCATATTTCTTTTCGAGTTCTTCCGTCGTTATGAATCCATGGCCCAGAATATGCTCGATAACGATCCGGGCGCGTTTGTTGGAAATCCCCTTCAATAATTGCTTTGTTTCTTTATGCTGTTTTGATGTGCGCGTCATTCAACCCCCGAATGGAATCAAATTTCAAAAAGAGCAGGTTGGCGAGTTGTACGATTGGTTAACATCTGGACCGGTTCAATAGCCAGTTTTTCCACCAGATTACCAGAAAGATAGACCGACTCATAAGTGACATCGTCTCTGCCTAATAACGTTGCCTGCGTGGAACGTCCCGCGTCCACTTCGAGGCGATACATGCCAAGTTCATCAGGCAAATTTTGCCCGTAGGATTTTTGTCCTGTCCGCCCATCGTAACTCAGGATGAAAGGCACATTTCGTTGATTAAGACGCTTCAATTCCTGCAAGAATTCATCAAAATCAATTCCGCTGAAATAGCGTGGGTCGCCTGTCACGGAAACGCCCTGATAAGGCGGGTCCATGTAAACAAGGTCGGTTGTCTTTGAAAGCGCCAATACCTCTTTGTAGTCCTGGCTGGTGACGGTTGTTTTTCCAGCGAAGAGTCTCGACACAGCCAAAATATCCTCGGTCATTTGCTGTGGGTTTCGCCCCAAACGGCGATTGTCGGGACTTTGATTGAACTCGCCATTGGCATTGTAACGTACGGATGCTTTTACACACCGCGCCAAAAGATAGAGCAGGTAATCAGGCCGCTTTGACTTATTGAATTCATCGCGAAGAAAATCGTAGTATTTTCTTTCATCCCCCTGTTGCTCAAGCCAGAGATGTTTGTATTTCTCGGAAATTCTTTTTGGGTGATTGATAATTTCATCCCATAAAGCAATCAATGGAGCATTGATATCATTGAGATGAAAACGCGCCGCTTTTCCATGCAACGCCGCTGCAATTGAAATCGCCGCCGAACCCGCGAACGGTTCAAAGAGAACATCAATATCCTGCGGGAAAAACGGCAGGATATATCTGGCAAGATTGCGCTTACTGCCTTGATAAGGAATTGGGTGTGGGGCTTTCATTGCAATTTACCTGTATGAGCGATTATACAACAAGGAAACCAGAAAAACTAAAATTCATCACTATTCCAGGACGAACTTGTATCTCCCAATCCGTGACCAACGCTAATCTGTCTCCGCGAAGGCTTGCGCGACGGCTACAGCGAGCCGACGCCCATTCAAGTGACAGCACCCCTTGCGCCTCGCGCCAGACAGGTCTTCTGCACGACTATTTTGCTATTGACACCCGTATATTTTTATGCGATACTGTTCTCAACGCCGCAGGCCTACCCGGTGGGAAAGCCTGCCTGAATCCGCCATCCTAATAGAAGAGGAGGTGATGCCCAAAATGGATAGTAGTACGAGACGAAGCGCTGCGGCATCCCTCCTCGCTCTGCGATAGAGATGCCGTAGCGCGCCCAGGAAGACCGCCCGAAAGGGCGGTCTTCCGCTTTAAGCGCTGTCACCACGAAGGGGATTTTTTACCTTTGTGCCCCTGCGTGCCTTTCGTTGTGGATCAGAATCACTCGTCCCCAAACGAAATCCCCAGGCCGCGCGCGGTGAGCATGGCGTCGCCGTTCAGGTCAACGCGCTTGGGGACGGCCAAGGCTTCTTGCAGGGAAATATCAATCACCCGACCATTCCGTAATGCAACCATCTGGCCGAAGCTGCCTGCCGCGGCCGCCCTGACCGCCGCCGCGCCGTAACGCGTCGCCAGCCAGCGGTCGAAGACGGTCGGGGATCCACCGCGCTGGACGTGCCCCAGCACGGTGACGCGCGTCTCCGAGCCGGTTTCCTTCTCCACATACTCGGACACCTTCTGGCCGATACCGCCCAGGCGCGGCGTGTAGATGGAGTCGCCTGAGCGTGAATAGACCTGGTCGCCGCTCAACGGTCTGGCCCCTTCTGAAACAGCGATAATGCTGAAAAGCGAGCCGCGCGCCAGTCGCCCGCGCACCTTTTTCGCAATCGCCTCGAATTTGAATGGTATCTCCGGGATCAGGATGACATCCGCGCCGCCCGCAACCCCGGCGTGCAGGGCGATGAAGCCTGCATCCCGCCCCATCAATTCCAGCACCATCACGCGGTGATGCGCCTCGGCGGTGGTGTGTAACCGGTCGAGGGCTTCAGTAGCGATCATCAGGGCGGTATCAAAGCCAAAGGTCACTTCCGTCCCGCCGATGTCGTTATCAATTGTCTTTGGCACGCCGATGACCGGTACGCCTTTTTCGAACAATTCCATCGAGATGTGCAGCGTCCCATCCCCGCCGATGACAATCAACGCGTCCAGATGCAGGTCATTGATCGCCTCTATGACTTTGTTCGAAACGTCAATGACCACTTCCTGGCCGTCGCGGATCACTTTGCGGGCAAATGGGTTGCCGCGGTTGGCTGCCCCCAGGATCGTCCCGCCGCGCGGTAAAATGCCGCGCACCTCGGCCAGTCCAAGGGGAATGACTCCGCCGGTAGCCAGGAAGCCATCGTATCCATCTATGATCCCAAGCACTTCGCAGCCGTAGACGTTAATGGCGGTCTTGACCACCGCCCGGATGACCGCGTTCAGGCCGGGCGCATCGCCCCCGCCGGTCAACACAGCAATGCGTTTCATCCTCACCTCCTCAAAGATATTACGGCATCCTGAAAGTGAAGCGCCAACCTTGATCGTCCGGCTTGACCTGCGAATTGATGCCCATCACCTCGAACCAAGTCGTGCCTGGCTTGAACGGGAATGGCCGGCCGTCCTCGGTGGTCAGCGAGACGACCGAATCGGCCGCCTGTCGCTGCCATTGGACCGAGTAAACCTGTCCATCGCGGAAGGCGTAGGCCGCCCCGGAGCCGCTGAAGAGCATGTCCACGACCTCTGGGGTGCGATTGTAATATTCGTGGGTCACCAGCAAGACCACCACGTTATCGAAGGCGATCGGTTGGCCGGTCAGCCGGTCGGTGAGCTGCGCGTACTTCTCATTCGGGCCGTTGTTGACATCATCCTCGGATTCCGAGAAACGCAGGTATTTGCCGCTCGGCGCGTCGTAATCCCAACGATTATAAATTGCGCCCGAATAACGAACATAAGCATGTTCGGCTGGCTGGCCTCCGGCGGGCGGCTGCAACTGGAAGAACATGCCATCCAGGTTTTGGCGTCCATTCGGGATGCCTTTTTTCGTGATGTAGGCGCTCAACTCGGCTGTGTCCACCACCAGATGATTGTAGCCACTCGGATCGTAACGGCGGAGGGGCGAACCAGGCGACTCGACCACCAGGCGGTCAGCATACTCCGCGTTGAAGAGCCGCTGCCACACCTTTTCATAGGCGGAACCGAAAGCAAATACCGCCTTGTAGGCGCGGATGATGTTGGCGTCAAAAAAGCGCGCCGAGCGGATCGGACCGACCACTTCGGCATCCTGACCGTAGAAGACAGCTGTGAAACGCGTGGTGCCTTCCTCTGTATAGTATTCAAAGACCAGATCGGCCAGCGACAATCCCCACTGCGGGCGGACGTAACGCGGCAGGTTGGAAACCTTGACCGCCAGCGGGCGCCGCTCCAGCAGGGCCGGGTTGGCGACCTTCAGGCCGGTGAGCGGGTCCACGTCCGCCGGGAAGTTCGACGGTCCGTAGCCTTCGGGCGGGTAACTCGGCGTCGGCGTGGGAGCCAGCGTCGGCGTCTCGGTCGGCGTGGGCGTCGCGGCTGGCAGGGTCGGCTCAACCAAAGTCGGCGTGGCGACCGGCGCGGTCGAGCCGCAGGCGGTCGTCAGAAGGATTATCATGGCTAGTGTGTACCGAGTAGGTGCTGCGCATAGAATTTTTTTCATACTGGGTCTCCTTAACATCCCAAGACGTAATGATACCGCATTTGTTCCAGTTTGGATGAGCACTAATTGGAGAAACCGGGTTTCTGACAGGGGTGGCGGCTATGGAAAGCCGCCCGACAGGTCAAACTGCCAGAGAATAACCGCAAGCTTGATTTTCAGAGATAAACACCCTATAATGGTAGGGTAGTCGCCTACCATAATGAACACAATATGCCACAAAATAACACCACACGCCTCAAAGCCGCATCGAAGTACCTGGTGATTTTGGCCGCTCTATTGGTTTTTATGGGGTGGATGCTCAGCACCCCGCCGGGTT
>JAHIMK010000136.1 GCA_018896675.1 Nanobdellota archaeon | reverse complement strand
TCCCATTTTTGAAACTGGTGATGGATTCGAAATACGTCATCACGGATTCAGGAGGAGTGATAAAGGAAGCGTTTTATGCTAAAAAACCCTGCATCGTCATTGACAGCACGACCGAATATGTGGAAATTGAACAGAGCGGCTCTCATTTTTGGGCAGGTAAATCGAAAACCGACATTTTGATGGCAAGGGAGGCCGTTGATTTGGTGGATGTCAGCCGGATTCATCCCGAAAAGGTTTTTGGGGACGGAAAGGCCGCCGAGAAAATGGTTTCAGAGATTTTGTTGTTTTTAGAGAGGATTTGACCGATGGAATGCAGAAATCAATCCATTCTTGTTCTGGCCCCTCATACGGATGACGGTGAATTCGGCTGCGGCGGCACCATCGCCCGTTTTGTCAGGGAGGGAAACAGGGTTTGGTATATCGCTTTCTCTGATGCAGAAAAATCCATGCCCGAGGAGTACCCGAAGGATCAACTCAGGAAAGAGCTTGCGCAGGCGATGAAGATCTTTGATGTGGACGAGGACCATTATCAGATACATTCCTATCCCGTTCGTGAATTTCCATTGCATCGGCAGTCTATTCTGGATCTCATGATTTCCATTAAAAAGAAGATCGATCCCGATATTGTTTTCATGCCTTCGTCGTTCGATACGCATCAGGATCATAAAACGATCTGTGAGGAGGGATTCAGAGCATTTAAGGACAAAACATTGTTGGGATATGAAGTGCCTTGGAACAATCTGACTTTTCCGACACAAGCTTTTGTGATTTTGGATGAGACGGATCTCGACAAGAAAATCAAGGCGCTTAAATGTTATGAAACCCAGAAAGACCGGTTTTATGCATCAGAGGATTTCATCCGGAGCCTGGCCCGGGTACGCGGTACCCAGATCGGCCATCACTTCTGCGAGGTGTTCGAAATCATCAGGTGGGTCTTGCGTTGAGCTTAAAAACCGATTCCCTTTGGGATCCGATCGAAAAAATGCCGTTGGATGAAATTTTCGCTAAGGATCAAATCTTATTAAATGAACAGCTGATATACAGTTTATCGCGCAGCCGATTCTATCAAACCAAATATCAGAAAGCGGGCATTCGATCGGATGAGATCCTTTCAGGAGAAATTCCTCTCGACCGCCTTCCCTTCACGGAAAAAAGTGAAATTCTGGATGATCAAAGGGATAATCCTCCGTATGGGAATAATCTGTGTGTTCCAATGGAGGAGGTCAGCAGGATCCACAGAACATCGGGATATTCCGGCAATCCCTATCTGATTCTGCTGACGCAAAAGGATATCGATGTGACATTGGAAGCAGGAGCCCGCATGTTCTGGTGTGCGGGTGTGCGGCCGGATGATGTGGTTGTGCACTGCCTGAATTACAATTTTTGGATAGGGGGTATCACCGATCATCTGTCCCTGGAGAGAACCGGAGCGGCCGTCATCCCGTTCGGTGTCGGCAATACGAGAGCGCTGATTGATCTTTTTTTGAAACTCAAACCAAGCGGTATTTCCTGTACACCGTCCTATCTTTCAAAAATCGAGAAAGTGCTGTTGGAGGATTTTCATCTGAAACCCGGAGACCTGCATATAAAAAAAGGGATTTTTGGAGGCGAGCCGGGTATTCAGTCTGCCCGTTTTAGAAATTCGATTGAAGAAAAGTGGGGAATGAAAGCGATCGATGCCAATTTTGGAGTGTCCGATATCCTCTCAGCTTTTGGGTCTGAATGTGAATTCAGGACAGGACTTCATTTTCACGGTCAGAATATCATTTTTCCTGAATTGATTGATCCATCCACCGAGACCGTCATTGAAATAAAAAAAGGCGCTGTTGGAGAGATGGTCTATACAAGCTTATTGAAGGAGGCGCAGCCCCTTATTCGATTTCGTTCCCATGATCTGACAGAAATCCTGGATGTATCCCGGTGCGCGTGCGGACGGACCGGTTTTAAATTCAGAATCCTGGGACGGAGCGATGAAATGATCGTGATCAAGGGGATCAATGTGTTCCCTTCCGCATTCGGAGAGGTCATATCGCGGTATCCCGATCTCTTGTC
>JAHIMK010000124.1 GCA_018896675.1 Nanobdellota archaeon | reverse complement strand
GGGCGGGAAACGCTTGAAATCTGGACCGAAGTCTGGAATCAGACCAAATCCTTCGTTGAAAATATCCTGAAAGGAACCGGGAATGTATAAAACCGTTGAAGATTATCTGGCCGACTTGAAACAAGAACTGGCCGGCAGCGATCAGGCTACCATCCAGGACGCGCTCTCGGATGCCGAAGAGCACCTGCGTACCGCCCTCGAGTCCATGCGTGAGAGCCAACCGGAACTGATGGAGGCGGACGCTCTGGGGCAGATCATCGAACATTATGGGACTCCCGAAGAGACGGCTGCCGCCTATGTGGAGGTGGAACGCCGCACCGCTCCCGGGCTTGGGCTTGCTGCCGTTAAAAAAACGGCCTCCCCGCTCGGATGTTTCTTCGGCATCTACGCCGACCCTCTTGCCTGGGGCGGTTTGTTCTACATGCTGATCGCCTTCGTGACCGGCGTGGCCTACTTTACCTGGGCCGTGACCGGGCTTTCCCTCTCGGTCTCTTTTGCCCTGTTCATCTTCGGGCTGCCGGTGGCCCTGCTGTTCCTGCTCTCGATCCGTGTCGTGGCCTGGCTGGAAGGACGGCTGGTCGAGGCCTTGCTGGGCGTGCGCATGCCGCGTCGTCCGTTGTTTGCGCCGCAGAATGTCAAGTTGGTTGAGCGCATCAAACAATTAGTGCTGGACAAACACACGTGGCTCTCACTGGTTTACATGCTGGTCCAGTTCGTGCTGGGGACCACCTACTTCGTTGTCCTGGCAACAGTCTTCGCCTTCTCCCTGACTGGGCTTGCCATCCCTGTGTTACAGGAATTCTTCGACATGCCGGTCATCCATGTTGGCGGCGGCTGGTTCTCTTACGTGCCTGATTGGGGCTACCCGCTGACTGTCTTGGCTGGTATCCTGCTCTGGACGGTGGCGATGCACCTGGTGAAGTTTGTCGGCCAACTGCATGGGCGCTACGCCAAGTTCCTGCTGGTGACCGAATAAACGAAAGTCCCGCCGAAACGACGGGGCTGCGAATGCGGCAGGAGGCTATTCGTACCGGAACCGCCAAATCCCAATCGCAAAAAACACGGCGGCAAATCCGAGCAGCACGCCCGCCTCGGGCAGGATGGCGACCAGTCCCTGGCCGCGCAGGGTCAGGTCGAGCAGTCCCTCCATGGCCCAGGTGGTCGGCAGGATTTTTACGATGTTCTGGATGACCTTCGGGAACAGTTCGAGCGGATACCAGCAGCCGCCCATCAGCGCCATGACCATGCCGAGCATGATGCTGAGACCCTGGGCCTGTCCGGCCGTTTTGACGAACGTCCCCAGCATGGTGCCCAGGGCTGCGGCGGCCAGCGCGCCGGCCACCAGCATGACGGCCAACCCGCCGATATCGTGGCCCCAGTTCACTTTCATAACCAGGATTCCGAATCCCACCAGCAGGGACATCTGTACCAGCGCCAGGATGACCTGTCCGAAAATCGTGCCGAACAGGTAGGTGGCTTTCCGGGTGGGGGTGGTCAGGATGCGGCGCAGGGTGCCCGTCTGTCGTTCGGCGGCGAACAGTTCCGAGAGGCCGATGAGCGGGATGAAGACCCAGGTGATCAACTGCCCGGCGGACGAGTTGGTGGCCGGGTCGTACTCGATCTGGTCGGGAGATTTGGCCCGCGTTACGGTGACGCGGTCGGGGGACTCGGCCATCAGGGTCTGGGCTTCCGCCAGCGCGGCGTCGAAATAGGCCTGGCGGTCCGCTTCCGATGCGAAGGGCTGGATCTTCTCCGCCTCAGCCACGCTTTTGTTGGCAATGTCCACCGCGCTGCCGACGCGCCCGATGACGGCCATCACCGCCCGCTGGGCGATCATGGCATTGGTGTTGTTGGGCTGCTGGCGCAGTTCCAGTTCCAGGCTGCCCGGCTGGAGGCTTTCCTGGTCGAAACCGGCCGGGATGATAAGCACCGCCGAGACGCGCCGCTGGGAGAACTGACTCTCGGCCTCGGCGAGCGTAATCACGTCGGGGCGCACCGCGTCGGATTTTTCCAATGCAGCCACCAGGTCCGCTGAAAGGGACGTGTTGGCTTCATCCACCACCGCCAGCCGGATGCGGTTGTCGCCTTTCGGCGCCCCCGTCCCGCCGGCAAGGATAACGGTAAAGACGACCGGCAGGATGAGGAAGAACAGCCATTCGGAAAAGCCGGTGAAGCGCAGGGCGGCATCTTTGAGGGCGATTGCGAAGATTTTTTTCATGGCGGCCTCCTATCTCTTCATTATCCCGCGCCGGTTGAAGAGGAACACCGCCACCGCGAACAG
>JAHIMK010000110.1 GCA_018896675.1 Nanobdellota archaeon | reverse complement strand
ATTTTCTGTACCATTTTTCAATTAAATATAAAGTCCATAACTGATTTGAATATTTATATCTTCTTATTGAAGTTTTATTTAAATGAGTTAATTTATTGATTGCTTTCTTATTAAATAATTCAGAACTTTCTAAATCTGAACAAGCTCTTTCAATAATTTCGTTATTAAACCAATCTTTTAATGGTGTATAAAATGATCTTTTTTTATCTTTTGCAAAAGAAGGGGGCAACATCTTTTTTGATAATTCTCTTAAGAAATATTTCCCCTGATCCTTTTTAAATTTACATTCATTTTTCATTTTTTCTCCAATAGAAATAATCCTATTATCTAAGAAAGGTACTCTAGCTTCAAGTGAGTTAGCCATTGTCATTTTATCTATTTTCATAAGTTGGTAATTAGGCATAACCTCCTTAAAATCAAAAGCCATAGCTGCACAAATCTTATTTTTAATTTTAAAATAAGGTTTTATAAAACTTTTGGATGTAGGTTGATAATAATCTTTTTTTAGAAGTTTCTTTTTTTCACGATTATTGAATACCACATCTGAAATAGCAAAGTAAACTTGTTTAGGTAATAGTTTACTTAATTTGTATTTAGAATAACCTGCAAATAACTCATCTGATCCTTCTCCAATTAAACAAACACTAACTTTCTTTTTCGCAAATTTAGACATAATAAAAGTAGGTATGATTGCAGGATCTGCAATTGGTTCATCCATATGCCATACTATTTTATCTAATACATTTGTCATATCTTTGAAACTAATATTTAGTTCATGATGATTAGTAGAGAATTTTTCTGCTACCTTTTTTGCAAATTTAAATTCATCTGTTGACAAATCAAATCCTACAGTAAAAGTATTTAGATTTTTAGTATGTTTAGCCATAAAAGCTGTGACTAAGCTAGAATCAAGCCCTCCTGATAAAAAAACACCAAGAGGCACATCTGAAACTAACATATCTTTTATTACATTGTCAAATTCTTTATTAAAATTTAAATTATCTTCATTATTTGTAAAGTTTAAAGAATAAAAGTTTTTTAAGATTATTTCTTTTTTTTGAAGAATTAAAGTTTGTCCTGGTAATAATTTTTTTATATCTTTAAAGAAAGTTTCATTACCAAAAACAGTCTTACGTTCTAAAAATTGTCCTAAGCTATTAGAGTTTATAATTCTTTTTACTTCTTTATCTTCTAGAATTGATTTTATTTCAGATGCAAAAATCATTTTTCCATCTTTATACCAGTAATAAAGTGGTTTTATTCCACTTCTATCTCTTGCTAAGAATAATTTTTGATTTTTACTATCCCAAATGGCAAAAGCAAACATTCCATTAAATTTTAATACACAGTTTTCACCATATTCTTCATAAGCATGCAAAACTACTTCTGAATCAGTTTCTGAATTAAATTTATGCCCTTTTTTTTGCAGTTCTTTTCTTAATTCTTTGAAATTATAAATTTCGCCATTATATACTAAAACAATAGAATTGTCTTCATTGAACATTGGTTGTTTTGCTTTTTCAGATAAATCAATTATACT
Source organism: Nanobdellota archaeon (assembly GCA_018896675.1). Taxonomy (GTDB): domain Archaea; phylum Nanobdellota; class Nanobdellia; order SCGC-AAA011-G17; family GW2011-AR17; genus JAHIMK01. Next base: position 1,108 of record JAHIMK010000110.1, on the reverse strand, counting down.
TAATCTGCGATGACCTAATGAAATTCCTTTATCTTCAAAATATCCAAATTGATCAGGGCCCCTATGTATAATGGTATCGCTCATTTTTTTAAGCAATTGCTTATCATTCCAATTGAATCCAACTATTCCACACATTTTTTATATAAGTCCTCTATTTTTTTAGCAATATGTTCTGATTCATATTTTTTAACTGCAATTAAAGCATTTTGTCCCATTTGCTCTCTTAATTTAGGAGATTTTACCAATATCTCAATCTTTTCTTTCCATTGAGATAAATTATTTGCTTTAACTAAAAAACCTGTTTTGTTATTTATAACTATATCTTTAATACCTCCAATATCAGAAGCAATTACTGGTATTCCATAACTCATTGCTTCAATTGCAACTCTTCCAAATGGTTCTTCCCATAATGAAGGGATAATTAAGATATCTGCCTTATTAAATAAATCATTTGTATCTTTTACCCATCCTAAGAACTTTGCAGGTGATTTCTTTACTAATGGTTCTAGAGATCCATATCCTGCAACTATAAACTCTACTTTCTTATAATCTAAGAGATTAAGAATATTTTGAATGCCTTTGCTAGGTTCAAGCTTTCCTAAATATAATATTTGCAATTTATTTTTTTTAAATGTTTTAACTATGTTTCTAGAACCTTCTATTGAATTGGGAATAACTAAAGAATTCTTGATTAGGCATCTATCTAATTTTTCTTTGACAGTGGATGAGATGGCAATTTTAATATTTGCTTTATTCAATAACTTCCATTGTTTTTTAATATAATATAATTTGTAAGAATCCCATATAATCCGTTTTAATCCTGAACATTTTCTTAATTTTGAATATGAACAAATGTCACAATTTTTCCCTTCTTGATTATAACAGCTACTCTTTGGACAGCAGAACCAATAATCTCGGAAATGAATTACTATTGGAATTCCTGTTTTTTTTGCAGCTTTTATTGCTCCTATGATTGTAAGCCTATCATTTGCATGGATAACATTTATATTATGTTTTTTAATAGATTTAATCAAAAATCGTTCTAAGTATTTACTTTGAAGATAGAAGTTAGGAAGAAATCTATATTTCTTAAACAAAATTGTTTTTT
>JAHIMK010000027.1 GCA_018896675.1 Nanobdellota archaeon | reverse complement strand
GGTATTCTGGAGCAGTAATATTAACTATAACATCAAAAGAATCCCCTGGATTTATAGTATTGGGAATTTGTCCTATTTCAATATATTTAGACAAGAAACCTGTAACACTAATGCTTATGTCTTTCATAACGCCTTTGTAAGAGTTTTTTAAAGGCAAAACAAAACTTGTATCTCTTCCTCTTACCACTTCAACTACTGCCCCGCTAATGATTCTTTCTTGAGCAACCTTCGATGCACCGCCACCAGCTGTGCCACCACCACTTGTACCAGAACCAGGAGTTGTAATTGTAATTATATTTGTTGTATTTTCAGGTTCATCACAATCTGAATCAGTAAGATATGTACAGCCCGCTCCGCAAACACCATCTGTATTTGAACAAGAAATAGCTAAAGTAATAGTCAAAGAACTTTCTGCTGATGATGAACATCTGCTACCATTTGATTTAAAACAAGTTACATTAACTGGAATAATATATGCTCCTGCTGCAACATCAGAAGTGACATTAATAGTTATATTATTATATAAGATACTATTCGATGTGAAATTTGTATAAACTTCAGTCATGTTGCCAGTAATATTATGCCAAGAAGTGCTGTTAAAGCCCCAGATTAAGGTGGCATTAGATGCTGTCTCATTGCCTATATTCTTTAATTTTGCTCTGGCATTAATAGTCTGACTTTGTTGAACTGCAATACTAGGCGTTGTAACTAATTCCAAAGACATTACTGGACCGCCGCTTGAACTTACTAGTGTAACATTAGATGTTGCCAATAAAGGAGAGGGCGTTTCTGATGCATGAGAAGCAGTTATTGTAACTGAAAGTGCTCCCCTAGAGTCTGTACTTGCAAAAGTTGTCGTAATATTAATACTTGTCTTATTTTTTGCATCAAGATAGAAAGGATTTGACACATTATATTCTACAGTATTAACCCAGTTGCTGCTTAAAGTAAATGTTAAAGTATCATCACCGGTATTATTAATTGTTATGACACCTACACTTTTTTCTTCATTTAAATTACCGCTTATTTCATCCATTATCCTTGGAGAAACACTCCACGTGAAATCATAAGTTGAGGTAACATTATATTCGCTAGTAATTATAGTATTTCCTAAACTATCATTCATTATGAATCTATAATAATATATTCCTTCTATTGCACCAGTAGTAAAGTTTGAAACATAAAGATTAGATGAAAGCTTATCCATTGTTTTATTAACATAAGCTGCATCTCCCCTATATTGCATCATTACATGGCTAACGCCTCTCGCATCATCAATATTAGCAGAAACATTAATGAAAGTGTTTGGATCTATATCATCTAAGGCGTTAGGGTCTGTAGTCACATTAGCAATTGAAGGACCCGTAGTATCGAGAGTTATTGTTCTAGTGACAGTATAATTAATCTTGTTAACTTGATCTGTAATGGTAACATTATAGCTATAAGTATCATCTGGGAGATTAGTAAAATTAATTGAATGTGTCAAATCTGTAAAAGTAGTTCTGTTTAGTTGAGCTGTAGAATTATACAATAAGAAAGTAATATTTGCTTCATTATTTTCTGTAACTGAAACATTAATAAAAATACTTGAAGAAGAAATATTTACAGCATTAGTTTGAGTTCCTGCACTATATTCTATCAACGGCGAAGTCTGATCTAAAGTTATTGTACGATTTTGGGTTTTATTTATGTTTCCGGCAGTATCATTAATGAAGATATAATAAACATATCTTTCGTCAAGATTATCAACTGAAATATTTATTGAATTTACTTGACTAGTGTAAAATGAATTATTTATTAAGCTTGTTGTATTATAAAGGAAAACTTGTATTGAACTCAAGCTTAATTCTGTATATGTCCAATTAATGTAAATTGTATTTGACTCTATGAATGTATTATTTGCTTTTGTTTCTGCACCATAGTCTATCAATGGAGGATGGCTGTCAACTATAAAATATCTAGTAGTTATATTTATTTTATTTGCTTGATCAGTTATAGTCACATTACAAATATAAATTGAATCTCCAAGGTTGGTAAAATTAATTGTTCTAGTTGCATCTGTAAATGTTGTTTTATTTATTTCTAAGCTTGAATTATATAACAAGAATGTAATGTTTACTTCGTTTGCTTCTACAACTGAAACATTAATGAAAATTGAAGAAACTATAATTGTTGAACCATTTGCTGGAGTTCCCGTAGTAAAATCTATTAAAGGATATGTTTGATCTAAATATATTGTTCTGTTGATTGTTTTATTTTGATTATTGGCTGAATCATTAATGAAAATATAGTAAATATATTGCTCATCAGGAAGATTTGTGATGTTTATAGCATTTAAAGGGGAGGTGAATAAAGAATTATTGACTAGGCTTGTTGAATTGTATAAGAAAACTTGTATGGCATTAAAATGGTCTTCTGTATAGGTCCAGTTTATATAAATTGAATTTACACCAATAAGAGTATTATTGGAATTTGTTTCAGCGCCATAATCTATCAATGGATAAATTGTATCAATTGTTAAGTTTCTTGTTAATGTAGTATTTATTTTATTAACCTGGTCAGTAATTGTGATGTTATAATAATAAGTATCATCTGGCAAGTTAGTGAAATTAATTGTTCGTGTTGAATCCGTAAAGGTTGTTTTGTTTACTTGAGCCGTAGAATTATACAACAAGAAGGTTATGTTTGCTTCATTTTCTTCTGTTACTGAAACATTAATAAAAAGAGAGGTTGTGCTTGTAATTAGATTATCAGACGGAATTCCTAAGCCATAATCTATCAAAGGATAAGTATTATCTAAAGTTATTGTTCGGTTTATTGTTTTATTGATATTATTAGCTGAATCATTGATGAAAATATAATAAACATATCTTTCATCAAGATTATCAACAGAAATATTTATAGAATTAATAGAAGAGGTAAATAAAGAATTATTAATTAAACCAGTTGAATTGTATAAGAATATTTGTATAGAATTTAATGAATCCTCTGTATATGTCCAATTAATGTAAATATAATTTTTATCAATATAAGTATTATTTTCTAGAGTTTCTGAATCATAATCAATTAATGGGTAAACTGCATCTATTGTTATATGCCTGTCTAAAGTTGTATTTTTCTTATTTGTTTTATCTGTTAAAGTTACATTATAATAGTAAGTATCATCTGGCAGATTAGTATAGTTTATTGTTCTAGTTGAATCTGTAAAAGTTGTTTTGTTCACTTGAGCTGTAGAATTATAAAGTAAGAAGGTTATGTTTGCTTCATTAGCTTCTGTTACTGAAACATTAATGAATATATTTGTTAATGAAGAATTAAATCCATTAGAAAATGTTCCTGTACTATAATCTACCAAAGGATAAGTGTTATCTAGCGTTATAGTTCTATTTATTGTTTTGTTGATATTATTAGCTGTATCATTAATGTAAACAGAATAAATATATTTTTCATTTTGATTATTAACTGAAATATTAATTGCATTTGTAGAAGAAGTAAATAAAGAATTATTTACTAAGCTTGAAGTGTTGTAAAGAAAGACATGGATGGAAGCTAAATTATTTTCTGTAAAGGTCCAATTAATATAAATTGTATCTGAATCTATATAAGTATTATTTGATTTTGTTTCAGGAGCATAGTCTATTAATGGATAAATGCTATCTAATGTTATTGTACGATTTAAGGTTTTATTTTGGTTATTATATGTATCATTAATAAAAACATAATAAGTATATTGCTCACTTGGAAGATTTGTAATGTTAATTGCATTTTTTGCTGAAGTAAACAAGGAATTATTCACCAAGCCAGTAGAATTGTACAAGAAAACTTGTATTGTATTTAATGATGTTTCTACATAAGTCCAATTGATGTAAATAGAATTTGAATTCCTAACAGTATTATTAGGCAGAGTTTGTGCTGCATAATCTATGAAAGGAACACTATATGTTCCAGAAACATTAACTTCATCAACAAGACAAGCATGATTTGTAGTTCCATCTTGTATACATTCAAATTTTAATTTAATATTAGGATTGTTATAAGCTGTTTCTGATAAATTAAATGACTTATTAAACCAAACTCCTGCAGCAGTTTCTCCTTGCCAAAGTATTTCCCATAATGATCCATTAGACCAGTATACAGTCATATATTCATCTACATCCTGTAACCAAGTAGCTGCATATTTATAAGAATAAACTAAATTTTCGTATCCTACTGCACTGATTGCATTAATTGTTGTTATATTTGCAGGACCGGGTCCTTGTTCTTCTCCTAACATTTGAGCTGAATAACTGCCATAAGCATATGTAGCAGAAGCAGCCCAAGAATTAACTCCATCATTAACCCAAGTATCTGTTAAATTACCATCTTCAAAATTATCATAAAAAAGAGTACTTTGTAAAGAAAATACACTAGAAGCTATAATAAACAAAGAGAATAAAATTAACATTAATAATCCTAATTTACTTTTTCCTTGCTTTGATTTAAGGAAGATTAGAAGGGAATTCTTAATAAAATTAAAGTGATTTTTTAGATTAAAAGATACCCCCTCCTTCTTTAAACTGCAAGTCATTTCTTCACCTTCTTATAATGTAATTTACAGTTTCCAATCACTCTAATGTCTATTTTTCCTTGCCCTTCTAACTTCATCAAAGCCATTGAGGTTGTAATCCTAGAAGTCTTGGTTAATTGAGAAAGTTCCTGAATGGTTAAACCTCTAGTATCCTTTTTTAGAATTTGCAGAATTTCCACTATAATATAATCAACTTTTGTCATACAACCTCTTTCTATACACTAGTATTTAATATTAATACTTAATATTAGTATATAAATTTATCTTATAGAAATATTTAAAGAATTATTAAAAAAATAAAAGATTATTTTGAAAGAGCTTTTACTCTTTTGACTAACTCTTCTGGCTTGAATGGTTTCTTAATATAATCTAAAGCCTTCATACGTTCTATTTCTTTAACACCAGCATTAGAGAAATTTGCTACTGTCAAAAAAGCTACCTTCAAGTTTTTAGTTTTAGGATTTTTTCTTATCTCTTCAAGAACTTGTCTTCCAGACATGTCAGGCATAAAGAAATCCAAAAGAATTAAATCCGGTTTATATTGATTTAATTTAGTCAAGCAATCTTTGCCATTGCTTGCTTTAATCAATTTAAATCCCTCTGATTTTAAGACCATTTCTATAAGATCCCTTATCTCTTTTTCATCATCAACAATCATAATTGTCTTTGCCATTTTAATTTAAATATACCTCCTTGTTTAAATATATTTGGTTTATTTTTTCTTTCTTTTAGATTTACTAGCAACTTTCTTTTTAAGTTTTTTAACTATTTTCTTAACTTTTTTAGCAGATTTGGTTTTTGGGACTTTAATTAATGAAGTTCCTCTATCTGAAAGCATTGGAATTGTAAAAAAGAATGTTGTCCCTTTTCCAAGCTCACTTTTTACCCAGATTTTACCATTGTGATTTTCAATAATACCCTTGCTTATTGCCAAACCCAACCCAGTGCCATGTTGCTCTCTTCTTTCTGAAGTGTCTGCCTGGAAGAATTTGGTAAATAGCTTATCAATATTTTCTTTGCTTATCCCCATCCCTGTATCTGAAACACTTACTAAAATGTTATCGTCTTTCCTTTCAGCTTTTACTATTATGCCTCCTTTAGTTGTGAACTTTGTAGCATTATTTATCAAATTATTAATTACCTGCATCAATCTTCTAGAATCTACATTAACTGATGGTAATGATGAAGGAAGTTCTGCTTTAAGATATATTTTCTTTTGCCTTACTCCCGGTAGCATACTGTCTACAGCTTCTTTTAATAGATCTAATAAATTAATTTCTTCCATCTCTAGTTTCAATGAACCTGATTCAATTTTACTAATATCTAAAATATCATTAACTAAATTTACTTCTCTTTTAGCAGAGTTCAAACAAATCCTTAATATTCTTTTATGTTCATGTTTTAAGCCTTTATCTTTAAGAATTACTTCTAGATAACCTACAATTGGAACTAATGGTGTTTTAAGCTCATGTGCAGCAATATTCATGAACTCATCTTTTAATGTTTCGACTTTTGTCAGTTCAACCGCAGTTTTCTGAATCTGTTCTTTCCCCAATAATTCAAATCTTTTTGATTCTAAAATCCCTTTAGGAACTAGTTTGAGAATTTCTAACAAATTAGCACCATATTTTTTTTCCAAATTGGAATAAGTGTCTTCAAAAAGTCTTTTTGCCTGTAATTCACCCAGCATTGCTTTTGCAGTATTGAACATTGAAAGAATTATTTGTGATAATATCCTATTAATAATTTCAAACTTATTTATTTTTAATTTTTCAAGATTTTTGTAAAACAGATTAAAATTATATTCTCCTTTATCGCTTATTTCTACACCTTTAAGCAGTTTTTCTCCTTTTATTAGTTTCCTTTGAGCTTCTACCAAGATGACTTTATCTATGAAATTATTAACTCCTTCTTTTATGAAGTCTTTGACTAACTTTATCAGCATTTCGTCATATCTCAAGAACAATAATTGAAATCTGTCCTCTAAATCATAAATATTCACTTTTTTTCTAATCATCTCTTTCATGTCAGACATTGTAATTCTTTTGTTATTTACTCTTGGAGAAGTTCTGGTAATATATTGAACCAAATCCAAATAAATATCAAAAAAAGCATTAGGCTGCTGTTCTAAAGGCAAATCCCTAGCATCCAAAAATTTAGTCTCTTCAGACTTAATGTCTTTCTTTGGAAGCAAGCTAATCATGAACTTTATTATGTCTTCTGCTGCATCCCTTGCCAATGACGTAAACTTTTCTTTTCTAAAGATATTCTCGGGAATTGTTCTCAAAAATTCGCTGAATACCGACAACACACCGTAACTGCTTGCTAATTTATCATAAATAGGCATTAAAAGATTTTCAGTTTCTTCATTACCCAATAAAAGCCGCATTTCTGTGTCTAAAGAAATCAAAAAGTTGCTGAAATCTGAAATAGCATCCCCTATATTTTTTTCAGAGATATTATTAAAACGTCTTTCTAATATTCTAACATTAAGCTTATTGTTTTCAATTGAAATTCCTTCAACAAAAGTGTCCTTTGTCTTCTTTTCAATAAATCTGTTAAGAGCCTTAGGTTCCAACAATGGCAAAATCTTATTTAAGAATTCTTCCAAAAATATCAATTGCATTTCCAAAATCTGTTCTCTTTCTTTTAAGAATAACAACTTAAATTCAGGAGATAAACTGTTAATATCAATATGTTCTCTTATTTCTTTTATCAAGGATTCTTTTGTGAATTTTTGTTTAACTGCTGGTGGCTCATGTTCTAAAATAAATCTTTCAAGTTCAATATAACTTATTATGTAAGTTTTTTCTCTTTCTTCAATAGGAATTAAATCTGCTTTTCTCAGTTTAGCAATGTACTCTTTTATCAGGTCTTTTTCAGGGATTAATGTCAAGATATAATTAATCAATTCTCTGGCAGCCATAATGTTTGCCTGTGAAATCTTAAAAGGGATTATCTTTGTTGAATAAAGATTGATTGGAAAACCATATTTCTGCATGATAGAAAGAATTTCAGAAACCACTTTTGTTGCAAAAACTTCATTCTTAGTTTTACTTAACTGGTTATATAGCATTAAGAAAAAATTGCTAAATAAGTCCATAATTTCCATATCAGAAACTTTTCCAGAATTTAATCTTTTATTTACAGTGCTAAAGTTTAGTTTGTTATCTTCTAACCTTATACCTTTTAACAAATTAGGCAAAATCTTTAGTTTTATTTTATAAGATTCAGCAAAATTGACCAACTCCTGGCACATGAGTTCATATAATAATACTTTTTGTTTAGGATTTTCAAGAAATATAACTTTCAATTGCGGACTTAAATGATTTACATTAATCTTTTTATCAAGTATTTTTCTTATTTCTTCCCTAGTGTATACTTTGCTTCCTTTCAGAATCTTTTTGCTAAAATCAACTTGCTCTTCTACTGGTCTTGAAGAAATAATCTGCTCTTCTAAATTCAAATATAATTGAAGATAAGAATTCTCTTTTTTTTCATCTTCCAATTTAAGAATCCCAGGAAGCTCTTTGATATATTTCTCTATCTCTTTCTTATCAGTTATGAATACTAAAGCTGCATAAATCAATTTTTCCTGCTCATTTTCCTTATGTTTTTTACTGCTTTTACCAAATAAGCCAGATATGCTTTTGAATAAACCCATTATTTACACTCTTTTTACAATATTAATCTAAAGAAAACTGATTTAAATAATTATTCTTTACAGCCATTTCCAAACTGGTTTTATAATTATTCTTTTTGTTTCTATTAAAAATTCATCTTCCTGATTATAAGTTAAGATAAGCCCTTCTTTAAGGTTGAATTCTTTTAAAGCAGCAAGCAACCCATTTATTTCCCTGTTTTTATTTTCTTCATTTAAATCAAAACAAACCTGTATGACTTTTGTTATCTTTTCATTTTCCTTAATCACGAAATCACACTCCTTTTCTTCATGAAAATAAAAAATATTTTTGAACTTTCTTCTTAATCCCAAGAATACGATATTTTCAAGCATTTTTCCTTTGTCTTTTGAAAATGAAGCTGAATTATTATAGGAAAAACCATTGTCTATAGAATATGCTTTTTTTGGATTTACTTGTTGTTTTTTGTAAGAGTAGCTGAATAAAGGGACAGTGAAAAGGAGATAGGCATTTTCAAAATAAGAGACATAATCAATAACACTCTGGACAGACTTGATTTTAAACATATTTTTTATTGCATTATAAGAAAATTCCTTTCCAACATTACTAATTAAATATATGGCTATCTTGTTTAACATCTCTGTATTTTTAATTCCGAACCTTATTGCAATATCTCTCATTACAACATCTGAAAGCAGTTCATGAAGGATAGGAGGCTCTTCCTTTTTGAGATACTCTGGAAAACCTCCCTTATTAAAATATTTTTCAAAAGAATCAATTGATAATCTTTCTTTTTTCATATTAAGAAATTCCTTGAATGAAAAAGGGAACATCTCAACTTGAAGGTGTCTGCCTGTAAGTTTAGTTCCTAATTCTCTGCTTAATAAAGAAGCATTAGAACCCGTTATAACCACTTTTTCCTTTTTATCAATCAGATATCTTATAAATTTTTCCCATCCTTCAATGTTTTGGATTTCATCAAAAAAATAAATTCCATTTTCACCATAAAGTTCTTCCATTATTGCCTCTATTTTATTGAAATCAGAAAGTTCAAAACCTTCAAGCCTAGGATCTTCTAAGTTTAAGTAATAGCCTTTTTTTTGTTTTCTAAGTAATTGGTTAAGAAGCGTGCTTTTTCCACATCTTCTTATGCCTGTAATTAATAAAGCAAAAGATTCTTGTATCTTAATTTGATTTTCTTTTTCTCTGGGTACACCTAGTTCTATCTTTTCTAGGAAATCTCTTTGTCGTATTATGACCTCCTTTATTACTTCTCTTTGTATCATTATAGGGATTTAAGAATGATAACTATTTAAATCTTTCTATTTACAATAGAAACTATCTTCTATTGACAATATATAAAATAAATTTCTTATTATTATGGCCAGAAAACTCTTTGCTTTAGCTGAGGGATGAATTGCTTAAATTGAAAGCTTATGATAATATTTTGTATAGTTCAACTTCAGGTAAAATTAGCTTGCGGCTTTAGGATTAATGTTCACCTATAAGGAAGGGATTAGATTGCAAAACAGAATTTGCGACTGTAAGCTTCTCTGGCCTGAAAGACTTCATTAAGCATTATAATGAAGACCGCCTACATAAAAATTATCATTACAAGAATCCTAAAAAAGCTCATAATTCATTTAAAAATGCCTAGTAGTTTCGTGATCCGAACTAGTTTCGGGATAACAGATAATGGAAATTTTCTCAAAAAGTTTAAATATCTTAAAACAAATCTATTGTTTAAAATATGGTTAAAAAAATGAAAGTTAGGATTAGTAAGAAAAAGAGCAAAAAGAAGTTAATTACAATTTCTTTGTTATCATTGGCTTTTGTTTTGATAGCCTTAAGCTTGTCTTTTATTGGAACTGATGGCAACGAGGTTACAGGGCATTTTGCTTATGAAATTGGAGAAGATGTTCAGAATATTAATACTGATTTAGAAAAAGAAAAACAGGCAGAATCTTATTCATGGGAAGACACTAGTTTTTTTGGTCATAAGGTTTTATACGGACCATTGGTTCAGGGAGAAGTAAAGTTGGATAAACCTGTAAAATGGGCTCAGGAAGTTGAAGTTCAAAATACAGGTAATGAAATCATGGCTTCTGCTGTTATTAGGTTGGAAGTTCCTGATGATGCATCAAATATTGAAATTTATTTGGATGGAAAAAAAGTTTCAGATAATGCTTTTGTCAAAGTTCCTATTTTAAATTATGGTAAAAATGTAGTTTACATGCTAACTTTTGAAACAGAAGCAGTCCATATGGAAGTTATTGAAGAAGAAATTAATTTTAGATTGTTTTCCAAAGACTTGCTTGACAAAGATGCATGGATTAGGTTATTAAATGGGCCATTGACTAAAGTCCGTATTTGGCATGATTCAAGCTTACATTATTATGACATAGAGATAGAGATGGATATTAGTATTGGTGAAAAGTTGTTAGAGCTGTCTCAAGGCAAAGAGGATATTGAGTTTGATTATGATAAAGGCGAGGCAAAGCTCAGAATCTCTAAATTGTAATTAAATTGTTCTTTTTTTAAATAAAGATGTAATTTTTTATTAAATGGTTACATTTTTTAGCTTTAGGATAACATTTTTTCCATAAGGTTTATAAATTTTGGTTTTATAATGATATTGCTGAAATATGGGGACAATTCTAACTTCAAGGATGGCTGATGATAAGAAAGTGGTTATAGAGCTTATGCTGGAATATGATGAATATATTCAATTAAAAGGACATTTGCATAATGTACATGTGTTTTCTGAAGATAATGTCCAAACAAAAGCCAATATTTCTCAAAGAGGCAGGAATGCTTCAACAAAGTATTTCTTAATTCCAAAAAGCATGAGAAAAAATTTAAAATTTACTGAAGAAACTACTTGCCATAAAATTGAATTGCCCACAAGAAAGATATTCATTTATGTCGTAAATAAAGGAGGAATTTAAATGTCAAAAAAGAATGAGGATTTTAAAATGACCATAGCTAAGAAAGATGAAAAAACAGATATAAAAATTAAAAAAGTTTATGAGCATGAAGGTGAAAGAGTTAAGACAGGGATTCCTGGTTTTGATGAATTAGTTTTAGGCGGTATTCCGCGAGGAAAAATTGTGCTGTTAAGCGGAACTCCTGGAACATGCAAGACTATTTTTGGCTTACAGTTTTTGTATAATGGTGCAACTATGTTTAATGAAAAAGGATTGTTTGTCACAATTGAAGAAAGAGTAGAGGGCTTAAAAGAACAAGCAAGGCAGTTTGGATGGGATTTTGATAGCTTGGAAAAACAAGGCATAATTAAATTGTTAAGGCTGGATTCTGCTAATATCAAGGGGATTACAAGTAAGGAGATTATGAAATATGCTCAAAGGAATAATGTTAAAAGATTGGTTTTGGATTCATTATCAGCTTTGGCTATTAACACCCCTAATGTTTATAGTGAAGGTAAATCTATGAGTGACATTAAAGTTATGCAGTTTATTTATTGTTTTATTAATGATCTTAAGAAAGATGGTATGACTACGTTCCTTATTTCTCAAACCCAGGGAGATGAATTGTCTAGAGACTCTGTTTCGGAGTTTACATGTGATGGTATAGTATATATAAAGTATGAAAACTTAGGTGGAGAGTATTCAAGACATTTGATGATTAGAAAAATGAGAGAGACTAAGCACAGTGAAGACATCCATCCTATTGAAATAAGTAAGGATGGATTGATATTGCATAAAATGGAGTAAATCAATGAACAAAAATTTGAATATTGCTAAGAAGATTATATTAAATAAACAACTTAATTGGAAAGAAGGGGAACTTTTTCTTTGGAATCTTTCAGGATTTTTAATACCCACCTATACATTTATAGATTTAATTTATAATCTTTATAAAGATTATAAAAAAGCAGAAGATTTATTATTTAAAATAGGAAAAAAACAAACTATTCTTGCTATAGGATATATGAAAAGTAAATTTGGTTTCAAAAAAGATTTAGATATTGTTAAATCCGTATTAGAACAATCTTCTTTATTAGGAATAGGAATTTTTGAAATAATAAAATTTAATTTAAAATCAGGAGAGGTATTAATCAAAAATACTAACAATCCTATCGCAAAATATTATAAGATTATTCATGGAAAACAAAAAAAACCTATTGATTTTTATATTGCAGGAACTATGGCTGGAATTATTGAAGGTTTAACTAAAAAGAAAACGACATGTACTGAAACAAAATGTATAGTAAAAGGAGATAAATATTGCTTGTTTAAAATAAAAGTATTAGGTCCAGTTAATTTGGAAGATAAACATGAACTAAAAAAAGAAAAGAAAATTTGTTCTTCTCCTACCTAAATTTAATTATTTTTGTAAAATCACTTGATAACAAAAACCTAAATACATTTCTCCTGAAGCAAATATTTCTCTCTTAAATCTGGTAGATTTTAAAATATTAGTTATTTGCTCTACTTCATAAACATTTTGAATGCCTTTCTTTTGCAATAAAATACTACAATCAATAAAATTTTTCAAATCTTGTTTAAGTAAATCTTCTATCCCTTTATTTTTAAATTCTTCAGTAATATGTATTATCAAATTATTAACATTATTACTATTATTAATATAATCTGGTTTTGGTCCAGAGATTACAATTTTCCCATTAGGTTTTAAAACTCGATAAGCTTCTTGAATTAATTTAATTGGATTATTAACATAAAAAATAACATTATTTGAAACAACTGCATCAAAAAAATCTTCTTCAAATTGTAAATCCATTGCATTTCCTTCTTGTAAATGCAAATTATTAAATGAATTATTCTTCTTTGCTACATTTAACATTGAACAATTATTATCTATCCCAAAAACATCTTTATTTTCTTTTGCTAAATCTATAGCAATTATTCCTGTCCCGCATCCTTGTTCAAGAACAATATTAGAGTCTTTAAGATGTTCTAAAATATTAACCCTTAAATCAGAATATAAACTCCAATTACTTAATATTTTATCATAAGATAAAGCAAATTTGTCCCAAATATTAGTTTCCATTTTTTTTCCTCCCATCAGCTAAAATTAAAAGTAAATTTTTGTTTTTAATTAATTTTGAAATATTTAATGTTGCATAAAATATTGCTCCAGAGCTTAAACTTGCAGTAAAACCTTGTTTTTCTAAAATATTTGAACCTAAATAAGCCTCTTGATTTTTAATTCTTATTATTTTAGAAGGAAATTCTTTTTTATAAATATCATTTTCTCCTAAATGAAATTCTTCAGAGTTCCTAATACCTTCTATTTTTTCATCATAATATGACTCAATTGCATTTATGGATAAAGAGGGATAAAATAATTTTAATTTACTACCTAGCCCCATAATAGTTCCTCCAGTACCTACTGCAGCTATCAAATAATCTAAAGAAAATATATCTTCTACTATCTCTTTAGATAATTCTTTATAACTTTCTACAGAAGATTTATTTTGATATTGATTAGGCCAATAATATCCTGCTTGTATTTTTTCTTTTATAATTTGCATAGCATCTTTAAATTCTTGATTAGGATCTAAAATTAAAGGTTTTCCTTTAAAACTTAAAACTTTATTTACTATATTTTTATCAATATAATTTGGAAAAATTATCTCTACTGGATGATTTAATTTTGATCCTATAAAACTAAGAGCAACGCCAGTATTGCCACTAGATATCTCTATAAGGGGTTGATTTAAGCTTAATTCTTTTTTCTTTTTTGCTTCTTTAATTAAATGATAAACTAATCTATCTTTAATAGAACCAGAAGGATTTTCTCCTTCTAATTTTAACCAAAAAATATTATCATTCAACTTTAATTTACAAAGAGAAGTATTCCCAATAATTTCATTTAAATTTTTCATTTAATTATAAAATACCTCCAAAATAATAATTATCATCTAAAAAATCTACCCTTAATATTTTTGGAGCATACGCTATTTCTTTCCCCATAAGTATTCTTTTATAAATGGCTGCAACAGTTATTCCAGTTAAAAAAGCACCGTCTGCAGAGGTAGGTATTTCTCCTTCCGATACTCTTTTTAAAAAAGAATTAATATCTAAATAATCTGGATAATAGCCAACCAACTTATCTGGAGGTATATTCCAAGAATCTATATCCTCTGAATACTCGAAAAAATCTTCAAAAGTCATTTTATTTGGATGAAAAACTATTGTTGAAACACCTGTCCCCACAATTGCTGAAGTTGTTGTTATAAGGTTATTCTTTCTAGCTTGTTGATGAAATAAAATTTTAAGTTCAGGAAGAGAATAATCCATAACTTCATGAACAAAATCACATCCTTTTAAAAAATCACTAATATTGTTTTTATTTATTCCCTTTTCATATAAATCTATTTCAATAGTTTCATTAATACTTTTTATTCTTTCTTCTGTAATTTTAGTTTTATTTTTGTTTAAAGAATACTTTGTTGCATTTATCTGTCTTTGAATATTCGTTTCATCAAAATAACCAGGATCAGCTATTTTAAATTTTCCAAACCCATTTCTTGCTAAAATCTCAACAAGAGTTCCTCCTGATCCACCTAATCCTGCAATCCCTATTGTTATTTGTTTTAATTTTTTTTGAAATTTCTCATCCCAAACACCAATATTTCTATTATATATTTCATCCAATTTAAAACCCCTCTTTTAATTCTTTTAAAATAGATTCAAGAGAATTATCTTGAACAAATGTAGGAACTAAAACTTTGGTTAATAAAACACAATCATATCGCAACAAATCTTTCTTAAACCAACCTGGTAAAAATGCAGTAATGATAAAATCCATTTTTTTAAGAAATGTTATTTGTTCAATTTTATCAACTAATATGGTTGCTTGGATATATTCTGGAATAATTCCTTTATTAAAAAAAGAATTTATTGTTAAAGCTTTATTTGGAGCGTAATAAGATAAATCAATTAATTCAGAATTTTCTAAAACATTAGTTTGGGCAATAATCTCTTCTGGATAAGATTCTTCTTTTTCTTCTAAATTCATTTCTTCAATTATTTTTTTTATTCCTCCTAATTGATATATATCTTTAATTATAGAAGATCTTCTTTTTTGTTTTCCTAAAGCTGTTAATTTTTGTCCAATAAAATGTATTTCTCTTTCTTTTACAACATTTAATTCAGTATAACCAACTAAATGAAGACCTAAATTTTTGGCAATTCTATAAATTGCTTTATTTCTTAATTCTCCCCAAATTATATCTATTCCTTGATTTAGTGCTTCTTCATTTACAAATTCATATAATTTTTTTCCTATTCCACTAGTACGATATTTTTTAGATATAACAGCCCTTCCAAATTCTATACTATTATTTTTTTTATTAAAAACTCCTAATGCTGATCCAATACATTTATCCCCTAAATAAGCAGTATACCAAATATCTTTTGAATTAATAATAATCTTTTCTATTGAAGAAATATTTGTAAAATCATTTAAAGGATATTTTCCTTCATAAACTTCATTATAAAGTTTTGAGAGTTTTTCAGCATCTCGAATTTCTGCCTTCCTAATCTCAATAGAATCAATCACACACTCTTTTTCCAACATTTTTAATTATATAACACAAAATAATTATTTAAACTTAATTCTAAAAAATTGATAAAAAAACGTAAAAAGTTATCCTAAATAAAAAATATGGGATAACTTAATCAAAAAAACATCAACTTTCATCTGTAGAAACATATACTTCCTGCTCAGGATAGACTATTACACCTTCAGAAGTAATTTGCATTGCAACTATCTTCTTTTGATGAGCAGCACCCCTTAATTTTAAAACTTCAATTGCATTTTCACGAACACTATTCCTTTTAATCTTATACAATACTATAACTCCGTCTGCTAAGAATTCTTCTACTCCTGTCTGACTAAATATTTTAGGCATTTGTTCTGTTTCTGTAATCAAAAAACTGGTAGCATCAATCTGCTCTAAAAACCTAAATAACTGTTCAATATAAACCCTATAGCTTGCTTCCCTCGCACCTGTAAAGGCAGAAGCTATTGCTGTCAAAGAATCCACAACAATCAAGTCTGGCTTAAAGCCAGTAGGCAAAATTACTGGATCAACTTCAATCATTAGCTCACCTTTTGCCTTTTCCAACAAAGCATCCACAGACCTAGTTATGTCAAAAGGATTAAAACGTCTTATGTAAAGCAGCTTTTTCTTTTCAAAAGTCTCATAATCCCAGCCAAAATCGTTCATATGCTCTCTTAACCTGTCTTCAGATTCTTCAAAACTCATATACAAACATTTTTTTCCTTGTTTACAGGCATTATTAAAAATTTGCAAACACATAATGGTTTTACCAGAACCCGCTCCGCCAGCCACCAATATTGAAGAACCAACGGGAATTCCTTTTTCAAATAAATAATCAAATCCTGGAACACCTGTGCGCATATAAATTTTATTTTTTTTCTTAACAACAAACTCAACGCCTTCCAGGACTTTTTCCACAGGTTTTCTTTGTTTAAGAATTTCTTTTTTGTCTTTTCCAGTATACCCTTCACCTTGACCATTTATTGTACCGCTCTCTTCAATAGCATGAAACCCTAAATCATGCTGTAAATCCCTTCTTATATCTTTAATAATATTTTTTAAATTTGTTGGTTGTAACCTTACAGGAATATTAACGACTTCTTGTGTTTCTTTATCAGAAGAGAATTTGTCAAAGCCCTTCCATTGTTGTATTTTATCATATTTTGTTTGTTTTTTTAGCAATTGTGATTTGTCCTTGCCTTCAATATCCACTTCATCAAATCCTTTTTTAGGTAATTTTTCTATAGGTTTTATTTTTTCTAGAGATTTTTCTTTACCTTCAATATCCACTTCATCAAATCCTTTTTTATTAGAAGGTTTTTCTAGAGGTTTTACTTTGCCCTTAATATCTGGTTTGTCAATTATTTTTTCAGTTTTAACCAAAGGTTTGTTTTCCAAAGGAGGAGTTATAGTTTTTGGTTTGTTAAAATTAGAATTTATTTTAAGTAACTCTTTCTTAACTTCGCTAATAACTTTTTTCGCTTTACTTTGCTTTTTCACTTTCATTTTCTTTTTTAGAAGTGCTTTTACCTAAATCATCTATTTTATCCACAAACATGCTCAAATCTTCAATCAAACTAGTTTTTGAATCTCTAGCTAATATGGGTAATATTGCAGTTGTACCAAAAGCTCTAACTTTTCCAATCAAGGAATGAACAAATCTCGTGATTAATGCTTCATCATTATAAATCAACAAAGTGCTTAACGAATCTACGATTAATGCTTCAGATTTGGTTTTTTCCAAGACTTTATTTATTGTAATACTTAATTCTGTTAAAGCAGAAATAGAACTTACATGGATCAATTGATCTGTATTTATATCTTTTAATTCAGAAATTTTAGTTATTGGATCAATTATGATAAACTTTTCAAAATCAGCGCCATTTTCTTTTAAGAAATTCATTAATGAAGGGTAAGATTTATTCAAGCTGACATAAGAGATTATTTCAAACTGGTCAGAAAGATTTTTTACTATCTTCTTTAAAGTTTCAGAATACATCTCATTAGGTATAATTAAAATATTAATTTTGCCTTTTTGTATTTTTAAGGATTCAACATTATCTGCAGATTTAGCCACCTTTAACCTCTTTCTTAATCAATGAATATTCTGATTATATTAAAGTTATTAAATATTCCTATTTTTAGTTGAAATTGAAGATACAAATTAACAGGTTCTATCCAGAATAAGAGTTTAGAACATAAAAAAGATTATTGAAAAGATTTCTTTTCCTCGAGTCTTAATTTTTTAAATGATAGTTTTTGTAGCTTTTTTGGTTATTCTGGACACAGCCATTAACAACAAACTTTAAAAATGAAAAAATTCATTTAAAAATGATGAATCTTTTAAAAACTCTGAAATCAAAAGAATCATTATTAATGCTGCTCAGTGAAAAACAATATGAAAACAAATTAACCGCCTTATTACAAGACTTGAAAAAAACCAAAAAAAAGATTTGTTATGTTTGTTTGAGCAGACCTTATGAAGATGTTATTGAAGATTTAAGGAATAAAAAGTTCAACATAGATAGATTTTATTTTGTTGATGCTTTGAACACTAAACAAAGCAGAAAATATAAAGGGTGTGTTTTTGTTTCTGCTCCTGTCAAGTTAGATAAATTAATTACTACTATTAAAAAGATTATTAAGACAAAAAATTGCAATGTCATTATATTTGATACATTATCCACATTATTGGTTTATGAAGATTCTTTTAAAATTGTTAAGTTCACAAATGAAATAATCCAAGAAGTAAAAAAAGAATCTAATGTCTTTGTTGTCTTGAAAGAAGGATTCTATCCAAAAGGTTCTTTAGAAAAATTGAACAAAGATTTGTACATGATTATGGATAAAACTATTTATTTTAATAAAATGAAGAAAAAATAATTTTATTTTAATATTTTCTTGACTCTTTCTACTAAATCTTGATTGTCAAAAGGTTTTGTTATGTAGTCCAAAACTTTTAATTCATTTAACTTTTCCTTGCCTGCTTCTGAAAATTTAGCAACTGTCAAAAAAGCTATTCTTAAATTTTTAGTTTTAGAATTTTTTCTTATGGCTTCACAAACTTGCCTGCCGCTCATATTAGGCATCATCATGTCTAATAAAATTAAATCTGGTTTAGCTGTCTTTAATTTTTCTAATGCTTCTCTACCACTACCTGTAGTTATGACATCATAACCTTCATTTGACAACAATTCAGAAACTAGTTCTAAAATGTTTTGTTCATCATCAATAAGCATTATTTTCTTTTTTGCCATTTCTAAACCTCTTTTACATTAATAGCTTTTAATTATTTATTAAGCTTTCTTTTTAAAGGCACTGTCTAATTTTTAAGTGATTTTTGAAAATTTATAGAGGATTTCAGCTTGCTCCGCAGCTGAAATAGGGGCAAAGTGCTTAGATTAATTTTGAATATAAGAGGATTTCAAATTTTGTCGTCATTTCCTGTTATTTTT
>JAHIMK010000003.1 GCA_018896675.1 Nanobdellota archaeon | reverse complement strand
GTTGCCATTTTTATTATATTTTGGACGTTGACCAACAATCAAATTTACATCTTTATCTTTTAATAAATCTTTATCAAATGCGTCTTTTTCTATAGTTGAAACAAAACCATCCTTATTTGTATCTGCATATTGTTTTAATGCATTATGATATACACTTTTAAATCTTTCATCTCCTATCATATCATCATTTAATTGTTTAAAACCTAAATAGGATCCTACTAAAACGACTGATAAACTTATCACAGCAATTGTTCCTCCAATTATTTTTGTAATTTTTGAAGTTAATGACATTTTTTGCCTCCCCTGGTTTTAATTAAGTCCTAGGAACTTTTTAATTGCTGATGAAAACTAGTAACTTTATATAAATCTTTCGTAAAAATTATGGAGTAAATCTTTATAAACTTTTAAATATATTTCTTATTTAGAAATGAGGCGACCCATTGAAAAGTTATTAGTTAAATTTCTTGAATATCAAAGAAGAAAATGGTATTTTGTTTATAAATTATTTAATAAAGATATTTCTTTGATTAATTTCTTGATTACATTTTATCGGCTGAAAAGAATGCTGTTGAAAGAAATCAAGATAGACAGTAGGATTATAAAATCTGTTGAAAGAATGTTGAGAAAATATCGGCTTGAAGAGTTAGAAGCTTTGTTAAAGCCATTAGTTGAATTGAACTATAAATTGTTGGATGTGTTGCATAAAGAATATGCTTTTTTTAAAGTTAATCCCTTTAGATTTTATTATAGCCCTGAAGTAAAGGAAGAAGAAATAGATAGATTTAAGGAATTGTTTAATGATGAATTGCAGTTAAGTAAGCAGTTTGATAAGATAACTGACACACATGGTGATACTTTAAGACTGTTTAAAGGTTTTAGCAAGCAAAAGAGAGAATTTGAAAGGACCAAACAATTATTGAAGAACTCTGGTTTGGCTTTTAAGAAAATGTTAAGTGCTTCTACCCTTAAAGAGGCTGCACTTGCAAACCAAGAGTTGTTGTTCTTATTGAATACATTGCAAAAAACTGAGTTTTATGATTATATTAAAGAAGACGTTATGTTCATAAAGAAAAAGGCTAAAATTATAATGCAATATCCTCGAAAAAATAAACTGATGTATTTCTTGACAGGCGTTTATTTGGTATCCCCTTTTACATTTGAAGCTACAGGTATTATCTTAGCTTTAAAATATGCTACAAAATATTCTGTAAAAAAAGTCAAGCATGTAATTAAAAATAAATAATCTTTTTGGCTAAAGTTTTTGAGTTTTGTTTGCTTGTATCCATTATTAAGAGTTTATGTTTTAGTTCCATTGCTTCGTTTAAGCAAATATCAAAGATTTCTGCATCTAAATTTTCTCTAACTTTTTTGCTTTTATAACCTTTTTTCTCTAACCTTTTCTTCAACGTTTTTAAGTTGCATTTAGTTATAATGCATAAGTCAACATGTTTAGAAGGAATATAATGTGATAAGTGTGAGTCTATGACTAAATCTTTTTTTTCTTTTATTATTTTAACTAAAGCTTTAACCAGCTTTTTTTCATTTACTACATTCGTATCTTTCTCTTCGTCGTAACTTTCAATTAATTTGTTTTTATCAACAACTTTGTTAATATCTATATATTTGTATTTTAATTGCTTAGCAAGTTCTTTAGCTAATTCAGTCTTGCCAGTTCCAGGTGTTCCAGAAATAATTATTACAGTCATTTTAACAGATTTTTTGTCCTTGTGTGGCTAAGATTTCATTTTTGATGAATACTGGTGAATAAAACCTTGAAGCTATGGCCAAAGCATCACTTGGGTTTGAGTCTAAGCTTAATATTTTGTTGTCTTGCATTATTATTAGTTTTGAGAAATAAGTGTTTTCTTTATAATTGTCTATTAAAACTCCTATAACATCTATATCATAAATGTCTAGAGTAGTCTTCATTAAGTCATGAGAGTTAGGTCTGTTTAGGATATTATTGTTAATTCCTTTAATTATTGAATCAACTTGTTCTGTTGTTGATCCTATTGGAATAACTGTGCATTCTTTTCTTAAGGCCATTAAGTCACCAGCAACTTCTACATCAACTAATGTGTAAGTATCAACAGAATATCCTGCTATCTCCAAATCTTCTATTTTAATATTATTGTCTCTTAATTTATTGTTAGTTTCTTCTAAAACTGTTAATTCTGATTTGTATTTTTCTAAGCCACCCATTTCAAACCATTTTATTGCTTCCCGAATGTCTAGAACTTCTTTTATTTGAATTCCACCAAAATTAGTTAAAGTGATTTTAGGCATATAGTTGACTTCACAAAATTCTATATCTTTAGTTTCACAATTGATTTTTTCAATCTGTTCAATATCTTTACCTTGGCCAGTTGGAACTAAAAATAAATCCATGTTGCTTCTTTTTGCAGCAATTGCTTTAGATTCAATCATACCTACTGAACGGATTTTTCCATTGTCATCTATTGCTCCGGTCATAGTAACCCTTGGATTTAGGGTTTTATTTTCAATTAAAGCTAAAACTGAAACTGCCATTGCAGCGCTTGCACTTTGTCCGTCAATGATTGATGCGTCTGTTTCTATTGAAAATGTAACATCTTGATTATCAAATGAAACTTTAGTAATATTTTCTACTACGTTTACTGCCCTTCTTGCAGAAATTTGTAATTCATAGCCTGAGATAACATCTCCTATATTTACTAATACTTGACCATTACCTGGTTTGATTCTAGTAGTTAAACTTGTTAATACACCTTCACCGCTTTCTTTTACAGCTGGCAAGGATAATACTGCAACTTTTTCGTCAGCTGTTTTGTAAATAATTTCTTGGATTGGTTCAGGCGCTAATTTGAAACCTAATGTTATTCCTATAAAGAAAACTATGATTAATGCTGCTGCTAATGCTATGTCTGCAGCAATACTTAAACGTTTGTGATGTTTATGCATATAAGAATAATGAATTTAAGTATATTAAAACATTTTGGTAAAAGAACTGAAGGAAGGAGCATTTTGTCCGGGATAAAACGGCACTGTCTAAAAAATAAGTGATAACCCTTAAAAGGGAGAATCACCTAGATTCTTTTAGTATAAAAAAAGAAGGTGATCCTATGACTGAGATACATACAAACTTTTTTAACTTTTCGGAAGCCGCATTGCTTAGCCAAAT
>JAHIMK010000134.1 GCA_018896675.1 Nanobdellota archaeon | reverse complement strand
CACACAGGAGGAAACTATGCAACGCTTGAGCTGCGTCTTCTCAACGCCCGACAATTAGGTAATTTTGCTACTCCACTAATAAAATTATTGGGTTATAATGCCATTATGATGATCAAAAGACGCCTTTTCGATGATTTGAAGGCTCACCTGAATAAAAAGGAAATCAGCCTGATCGTGGGGCCGCGCCAGGCGGGGAAGACCACACTGATGATGCTCCTCATCGAGCACGTTCGAGCGCAGGGAAAAAGAACGGTTGCGTTCAATCTCGATATCGAGTCAGACCATCAATTTTTCGGTTCGCAGGAAAGCCTGCTCCGCAAGATCATTTTGGAATTGGGCGCCCCCTTCGGGGATCTGACGACAGGCGGCGGGTATGTGTTCATTGACGAAATCCAAAGGAAAGAAAACGCGGGACTTTTCCTGAAAGGACTTTATGACATGAACCTGCCGTATAAGTTCATCGTGTCAGGTTCAGGCTCGCTGGAACTCAAGGAAAAGATCCACGAGTCGCTGGCGGGGCGAAAACGGATCTTCGAACTCGCCACGCTCGATTTTTTCGAATTCACCCACCACAAAACGGATTACCGCTACGAACACAGCCTGCCCGAATTCTTTGCGCTCGATCCGCAAAAAGCGCAAAGCCTGCTGGAAGAGTACCTGAGTTTCGGGGGTTATCCCCGCGTCGTTCTGGAGGAAACGGCCAACGAAAAAAGAAAGATCATCGCCGAACTTTATCAGAGTTATCTGGAGCGGGATATTGCCTACCTGCTGGGCGTGCAAAAAACGGATCGCTTCACCGCGCTCGCGCGGCTGATGGCGGCGCAAATCGGGCAGTTGGCCAACATTTCAGAAATTTCCAGCACGTTGAACCTCAATGCTGCCACCGTGAACAATTATCTCTGGTACCTGGAGAAAACATTCCTGCTTCATAAGGTCACGCCTTATTTCAGGAACATGAGAAAAGAGTTGACGAAGACGCCCATATTTTATTTCTACGATCTGGGGATGAGAAACTATGCGCTCGGCGCCTTCGGGGCGCCCCTTTCACCATCCGAAGGTGGATTCTTATTCCAGAATTTTATCCACAACCTCCTCAGGAAAAAGGTGGAAAACACATCCAACCAGATCCATCACTGGAGGACAACCAACAAGGCCGAAGTGGATTTTGTGCTGGATAAGAACACAGCAGTCGTTCCCATCGAAGTCAAATATCGAAAATTATCCACCACTTCGACTTCGCTCAGTGCAGGCCCCGGAATAACCCGCTCATTTCAAAATTTTGTCTCCGCCTATCACCCGTCCAAGGGATACATGATCCATCTGGGAGACGCCATGCAGAAGACCATTAACTCAACGCCAATCTGCTTCATGAACTGGTGGCAACTGATGTTCGAGGAGTTGTAAACTACAGATGAAAAACCCGCTTGCATTCATCCTGGCTTTGGCGGTCAGCCTCTCGGCCTGCGCCGCCCCGGCAGGAACAGGAGACATTCCCACGCCCTCCTTCACCACTTCGCCTGCGCTCCCTTCGACTTCGCTCAGGGCAGGCAGTGCAGGCCCATCTCCCACCCCCTTTGTGCTCTACGGCCCCGGACCGTACGCCCCCGGCGCGCAGGAAGCCGCGCCCGCCCTTCCATTCCCAACCCAACTCACTCTTGCTCAAGCAGTCAGCGGCCTTGCAAAAGATATCTCCCTGCCGTCAAGTTTCAACACCGATTCAGCATTGATGAGAGAAATCCGTGACACCATTGCTATCCACCAATCCTGGTGTAACCTCGATGCGCCCTGCACCGGCACGCTCCGAGCGGTGTATTCAGAAACATACCACCGCTGGACGACAGCCGCGATGGACAACAATGGAAACATTACTGAATGGATGCTCATCCACACCGACACCGGCGACCATTGGGCAGAACAACCATTTTGGGATTCGCTGCTTGCCGGAAAAACAACCGCGGAAATCAACAAAATGATCCGTAACGGAGAAATTGAATTTATTCTTCCACCCCATACCGTTGACGCTTCTCATTTTGAAGCTATGTGGCAGAACGGATTTCTTATCCTTGTCGAAGTAGACAAAAACGGCAACCCATTCCAATGGAATACCCTTAATCGTGGCATGCAAATTATTGTTGGCGCCGAAACCCCGACGCCGGCTGCTCCAGAATGGCAAAAAGCTGAATACAGCGGTGACCTGATCATCTGCCCCAACACTCAAAAACCAGAAGATGTCTTACCTAATCGATCTTACCAAGTCCAAATCGAAGGGCAAACGGTTGAGATTAATCCTCAGCAATATATGATTGGCCTAACTATCCGCGATACTGAACGCCAGGGAAAAAATGCTGCGGAAATCAGTGCTCTTGAAGCTAAATACTTAAGTCAGGACAAAACCTTTGACGCCTGGATAAGAATCGCCAACCGTGCCTATGTCTTCTCCCATGCCGAGCAGATCGGCCTTAACCCGGCTGATGTTGTCAATCAGTCTGATGAACAGATCTTCTGGGAAGTGATCCAGTTAAGCCAGCTAAACCACCAAGTCTTAATTCCTAATCCTTTGGAAATAAGAAGTTGGTATCAAGATTACTCTCTTTCTTTTGACAGTAGTGACGGAAGCAAGTCTTATGATGGAATTTTCGCTTCTGAAAGGATTGGTCGTGGAAACCCTAACCCTCTTGAATATAATATTAGCTACGGTGCCCAAAAAAAAAGCAACTATCCTGTTTTCGGTATTACTATAGAAGTTCCACGTGCAACATATCGAGGAGTATTGGGCCGTCAAGCAGCACTATTTGTTTTACCTGGCTGGAGTCCGGAACAAATGATAATGTCGGCAGTTTATTATCAAGGACCTGATGGAAAAACATATCTTCATTATCTAACTGCTGCCCTTACTCCTGAAGCAGCTATGATTCACCAAGGAGATTTTTACAGAACAAATTCTTGGGGTTTTGATGAGTCTCAACTTTTCTTCGCCGATCGGGATTATAACTATATTACAGCTTTTAGACATTATTTGCTCCGTGACGAAGATTTTTTGACACTTAATGATTTTACAAAAAATCTTGGTAATAATATATATGCGTTTGATGCGGGCCATGGTCCAAATTATGGACCTGCAAATCCTCCAATTGGTCAAGTATTCTATGGCCAATTCGGAATAGAGGGAGCAAATTTTATACAATTTAGTGATTTTCTTAATCCTAACACTTTTTTCCCTTGGGAGCCAACTCCAGCCCCAGCCACGCCGACTCCATAACTATTGATTTATCCTAAAGAATAGAAATTGATTGAATTATCTATATAGGACTTACGCAAGAGTCATCTGAATAGCCGGTGATTTGAGTTGTTGGCGCAAATAATCAGAAAGCAGTCCACTTTTGACTTGGTAGATTGTACGTTGCGATTGTTGAGCAACTTGTTTGAGACGGATCCAGCCGAGAAT
>JAHIMK010000026.1 GCA_018896675.1 Nanobdellota archaeon | reverse complement strand
TCTCGCATTACCCTCTCTGCCATAAAACAGAACTAGTATTTATTTTTTTGCTCGGTTTTCTGAACATTTTTCCGGAATTATTGAAAAAGCAATTCATCTCACGACTAAAGTAGTGAGTTTTCTTGCTATAAAAATAAAAGTTTCTCCAAGATAAACAACTCCAGCTATCAATGATAATCCTGTAAGAGTGCTAACTAGCGGCATTATTATACTATCTTTCCAAGTAAATTTCATGTAATCTCTAATTTGTTTATCTAGCATTTTCTCTTACATGGCAGGCATTATACCGTTCATTTAATTTTTGTCTGTATTGAGATAACTCTTGTCTTACAGCTGGTTCAACATACTGCAAAATATCTTGTATACTTTCAGTAGTACAATCAAAACCTTTTTTATCTAATCTCCCCAAAAATTTAATAAATTCTTTTGGTGTGAATTTGTGGTTGCCTCCTTCAAAAAGTGAGTGTATCCCTTGGGTATTAAGTTCAATAGATATTCCATAACCCAATGATATCCCTAAGATTTTACGTTTTCTATATCTAAAATCAATTGACCCAAAAGATGGTCTGCCGTCAGGCTCATATCCGAAAATTTCTTCGTATATTTTCTTACCTAAATTTGTAGTTCTTGCAGGACACCTTCCTACATCTTCAGCTCTTAATAAAATATCGCCATTTGGGTGAAATAGATTATAGTGGATTTTTAATCCTTCTGCTTCATAATAAACATTAAAAGTAAATCTTCTCTCATCTTCTCTGTCTTCAGCACGTGTGCTATCTCTTGAAAAATTCCCTTTAAACGAGTTTCTAGTTCTTGACACATATTATTTTCCAATTCTAAAAAAGTTTGATCTGCCATTTTCATTCACTTTTAACAAGTTCTTCCAATCTCTCTGCAAATTCAATCTCAACATTTTCCAATTCAAGCCGAAGTTCATCTATTCTTTTATCATATCTATCAACTATTTCTTCATATTCATTAAGCATAACGAATTGAAGATAATCTTTTGCTGCCAAAATTGGGCGTTCTGCATCTTTAGGGATATAACAAATACGATTGAATGTTTCTCCGCTTGCTCTCCCCGGTACAAAGCACGATTCTGCAAACACGTCATGTTCTCCAATAATTTTTTTCAATAAACCATCTGGAAGATAATGGGATAATGGAAATAGTGCCACCCTAACTGTTGGTTGAGAATCATCACTCTCTAATCTCACAGTTACTCCAATGAAATACTTGTCCTTTTCCAAATCAAAATATTTTAGAGTTATACCATGAAGGAATTCTTCATCATGTTCTTTCCATTCTCCAACTCTTGGAAGATAGGTGTCTCTAAGAGTTAATACAATATTTTGATAAAGTTCTAATCCTTTCATTTTAATCACCTCGTCGAATCTAAATAATTTTGATCGTTTGTAAATCTGTTATCATATCCCATTTTTCTTGCGAGCAAATCTGCAATCTCTTTTAAACCAGTATGTCTTGCAAAATTCTCTGCAAATGCTAGATTTAAACCACGAGGATCCCAACAGTTATGCGATACAAACAGAGAATAAACCACATACTCAGAAGCGATTTCTTTAGGAATTTGAACTCCTTTACTAGCAAGTTCATACAACGCTCTAGCTCTCTCAATGGGACTTTTTATTTGATTTAGTATAGATTCTAATCCATCAGTTGTTTGTTCTGTCATGTTTTATCACTAGTCAATAGTTAGACTAAGCTTATATATAAAACTTTTTCTTAATAATTTTGACATATTAGTAAAATTTATAAGGAATAAACCTATTGACTATCTAAACTCAAAATAACCAAAACATTTATATATAAAATGTAACAAACATTACTCATCAAGTAATAATGGCGACAAAAAAAACAGAAAAACGTCTTGGACTAGGCAAAAAATCTTCCAGACTCCTCTCAGAACTGGCAGAAAAGAATAAATCTATCTTTACAGTAGATGACGCTGTAAAAATTCTCAAAGAAAAGAAATCTTCAGCAACTAAACTCCTCCACGATCTTACAAGAAAAAAATGGCTATTTCGTTTAAGCAGAGGAAAGTACTTAATTCTCCCTTTAGAAGCAGGAGTAAAGCCAGAATTTACTGAGCATGAATTTATTATTGCTTCTAATTTAATCAAACCTTATTACATCTCCTATTGGTCTGCACTTAATTATTATGGATTTACAGAACAAGTTTCTAAAACCGTTTTTGTTGCCACAACCAAAAGAAAAAGAGAAATGAATATTTTAGGAATAAAAATTAAGTTTATCACAATTAAAAAGAATAAATTTTTTGGTTCCAAAAGGATTTTAGTAAATAATCGTCCAGTAAATATTGCCGAGAAAGAAAAAGTGATTATTGATTGTCTTGATTTGCCCAGAAATTGTGGTGGAATTATTGAAGTTATTAAAGCGATTGATTCTGCTAGAGAAGAACTGGATTTTAAGAAATTGGAAGATTACGCAAAGAAGATGAAAAATTCTGCTATCATAAACAGACTGGGTTACATTCTAGAACTTCTGAACATAAAAACAAGATTAAAACCCAGTAAGCATTATATTTTTTTAGATCCTTTAATCAAAAAGAAAATAGCTTATAATGCAAAATGGAAGATTATTGAGAATATTCCTAAAAAAGATTTATTGTCTTGGAGGGAACACTGATGATCCCATTAAATGAATTGAAAAGAATCGCTGCCAAGCAAAAAATGGCCTTAGGTGTAGTTGAAAAAGATTATGCTCTTACTTGGGTTCTTTATGGTTTGTCTAAAACAGAATTTAAGAAAAATTTTGTCTTCAAGGGTGGAACTGCCCTCAGAAAAATTTACTTTCCAGATTGGCGCTATTCGGAAGATTTAGATTTTACTCTCTCTAAGAAACTTAGCGACGACAAATTAAGAGGGGCAATAGATAAAATAAATGATTATCTATTAGAAAAAGTAGGAATAACTCTTAACATAAAGTCCTTACATTCAAATCCAGAATATGCCCAGATAAAAATCCAATTTCTTGGTCCTTTAAATAACAAAAACACGATCAAACTTGACCTCAGTTTTAACGAGTCAATTATTCTAACTCCCAAAAACAAACCAATCTTTTCAGAATATTCCGATACAGAAAAACATAACTTGTTAGTTTATCCATTAGAAGAAATCTTAGCAGAGAAAATTAGAAGTATTTTACAAAGAGCAAAAACTCGTGATTATTATGATGTTTGGAAAATATTAAAACTTCACCATGACAAGATAAATATGGATTTGCTCCATGACGTCCTAATCAAGAAATGCCAGGCGAAGAAATTGAATTTCAAGAAAGATCATTTATTCAGTTCTGAGAAAATTCATCCTGCTCAACAATATTGGGAAAAATCATTGGCTCATCAGATAGATAATCTCCCTGATTTTAAGACTGTTGTAGAAGAATGTAAAGAATTAATTCATAAATTCCTAAAAATATAAGATGAAACTTGACTTCAAAGATAAGAAAATCTTGTATAATCTTGATCTTAATAGCAGAGCGACCCTTAATGAAATTGCTAAGAAAGTTAAACTCTCTAAACAAGTTGTAGATTATCGTCTCAAAAATCTCCTAAAAAATAAAATCATTAAAGAATTTTACACAGTAATAAATTTTTCTAAATTAGGCTATACCCAACACAAACTCTACCTCAAATTTCAAAATGTGAATATAGAGAAAGAAAAAGAAATTATTGATTATTGGGAGAAAAACAAACATTCTATTTGGGTTGCTTCTTCCCGAGGCAGATGGGACTTAGCAGTTTCTCTCCTTGCTAAAGATATTAATGATTTTGGAGAAATATTGAGCAATTTCATTAACAAATATGGTCTTTTTGTCTTAGAGAAAGATGTTCTCATCACTCAAATAAGCCCTGTTTTCACTAAAGCATATTTGACAGAAAAGAAAGAGAAGAAAAAATTTACTTATGGTGGAAAAATAGAAAATTATGAATTAGATGAAACTGATGAAAAGATTTTGAGAATTCTTTCAACGAATGCCCGCCTAACAATTCTAGAAATGATGGAAAAACTGAGCCTAACAAGAGATGTGATAAATTATAGGATGAAGAAATTAACTAAAGATAATATAATCTCACAATACAGAATTTTAATCAATCTTGATAAAATAAATCATAAACTCTATAAGATAATTCTTCGTCTTCATTCTCTAACACCTGAAAAAGAAAAACGACTTATCACTTATGTTGCTTCTCATCCTCATGGAATGCAATATCTCAAACTTGTTGGCTCTTGGGATGTAGAATTAGAATTTGAAGTTAAAGACGATGAACAACTACATGAAATTCTATTAGAAATTAGAAATAAATTCTCAGACATCATAAGAGATTATGATACTCTATTAATCAATCAAGAACATAAACTTAACTACTTTCCTTTTTGAATGCCCGCCCTTAAATTCTAAAACGAAATATTTATATACTATAGCACTTTATATAAACTCTATGGCGACCACGACAATACAAATTAGTAAAGATTTGCTTGAAGATATTAAATCCCGTAAAATGTATGATAAAGAAACTTATGAGGATATTATTAGAGATTTATTAGAGGACACCATGGAATTATCTAAACAAACTTTGGCAAATATTAAAAAATCTGAAGAGGATATAAAAGCAGGAAGAGTTCATAAACTCGAAGAAATTGAAAAGAGATTAAGGATATGAGTTACGAAATTATTTTCTCAGATTTTGCAGATAAACAATTAATCAAATTGTCAATAAACATTCAGAAAAGAATTGTTTCTACATTAAAACGATGTAGAATTAGACCATATCCTCATGTAAAGAAATTAGTTGGTTCAAAATACTTTCGATTAAGAATTGGAGATTATAGAGTAATATTGGATATTATAGATAATAAGCTTATCATATATGTCATAGAAGTAGGACATCGAAAAAAAGTATATAATAAATAGGCTTTTCTTTTACTTAATTTTACACCTACTTCACTCAGGAAACTAACATCGATTAAATAGTATATTTATAAACAATAATTTCTTTTAGATTAATATGAAAAATAAAAGACCAACAATAACATTAGCAACTTTACTTTTTGTAGTTTATATCTTATTCTCTATAATTCTTTACTTTGTTAATGGTTCACAAATGTATAGGTTCTTTCCAATAGTGTTAGGTATTTGGATAGGAACTAAATATTTGATTAAAAAAATGTCTTAATTTTATCTTATTTTCATTATTTCTGAAAAACACCACATATTATTATAGCAAAGTTTAATAATAAAAAGTTATAAGCAGATGTGGTTAAAATGAAAAAATTAATAGAAAGAAATGGAGGAATTAGATATAAGAAAGGTGGAATTATTCTTACAATTAATTCTATGCCTTTTGCTAGATATTTATTATCAAAAAAGATTAATATGCTAAATATCAAATATTCAAATGATTCATTTATTATAAAAAGAGGAAATTCTCATAAAATCCATTTTGAAAGGGTTAAAATTAATAACCCTTTATGTGTCGCTTATGTCGCTAAAATCCTACCTAAAAAAATTAAAAATGAATTAAAGGAATCAAAAAAACAAAAAAGAGTAAAAATCAAGATTATAGATATAATTTCAGAAGATAACTTAATTAATTATAATAACCAAATTTCTTATAAATTACCTAAAATCGTAAATCCAAATATACCGCCAAAAGAAAAAATAAAAGTAAGTTGTTTCGTTTCAGCATTCAAAAATAAATCTGGATTTAATTATAGGTTTAGTATTAGGCATAGAATCCTCAAAGATATAGCCCAAAGAAAAGAAAAAATTATGGTCTCAAGAAATAAAAAGGGTTATTTTTTGATTACAAGGGATTCTAAAGGAGGTTTATTTTCATTATATACAAATCCGAAAGGACATCCTTTAACATATTTACAAATTTCGCCCACGCTAATTACTAAAGATGAATTGAATCTTTTTAGAAAAGGCAGAAGATCAATTAGTTCAAAAGCCTTCCTTTCTAAAGAGGAGTTTAATCTCGATATATCTAAATTTTTTATCAATAAAGAAGAACAAACATTGGCTTCTGCATTAATTAATCAAAATTTTAATATCCAAATTCCAGAAATGAGAAAAAGAGAAGCCGATATTATACTTCAAGATTATAATATTCAAATAGAAATAACTCGTCTAAAACCACGTAGCATATCAAATAAGAATAATCCTCATGGCGAAGGGGCACATATAAACGCAAGATTGTGCGAAGGTTTTTTAAGAGTAACTAAAGGAATTGTTCCTTATTTTTTTGTTATTCTCCATAAAAATTGGCTTAAATATCAGTGGGTTAATGATTTAATAAATATGGTAAAACCAAAAGTTATCAGTATAGCAACCTCTTTTGAAAATAAATGGGAAAAAGATGTGGCAGAAAGTATAAAGAATAATATTAAGAGATTAAACTTAAAAAAATGATAGAATTTAAGAAAAAACCGGATAAAGAAGAAGAGATTTTACATATTTTGCACCCTTTTGTTAAAAATTGGTTCAAACAAAAATTTCAAAACTTTGCTATGTCTCAAAGATATGCTGTTATGAATATTCATTCTAGAGAAAACACTTTAATTTCCAGCCCAACAGGATCTGGAAAAACCTTAACAGCTTTTTTATCTATTTTGAACGAACTTATTGATGCCTCTGAAAAGGGAATTTTAAAAGATAAGATTTATGCAGTTTATATTTCGCCACTTCGTGCATTGTCAAATGATGTTTATCGTAATTTGACAGAACCACTTAAAGAAATTGAATTTTTAGCTGGAAAAAAGCTAGGATTAAGAGTGGCAGTAAGGACAGGAGATACATCTACTAAAGAAAGGACAGCTATGTTGAAAAATCCCCCACACATTCTTATTTGTACTCCAGAAACATTATCAATTCTACTCGTATCTCCCAAATTTAAAAATCATTTAACAAATGTTGATTGGTTAATTATAGATGAACTGCACGCATTAGCTGACAACAAAAGAGGAGTCCATATGAGTTTGTCAACAGAAAGATTGCAAAGGTTAAGTCCTGCCATGTGTAGAGTTGGATTAAGTGCTACTATTGCACCATTAGAAGAAATAGCTCAATTTTTAGTTGGTAATGGAAGAGATTGTAAAATTGTGGATGTACAATTCATTAAAGATATGAAATTAGATGTTATTACCCCTGTTAATGATTTAATTAATACTGATTTTAACACCATTAATTCAAAATTGTACAATTTATTAGATTCTGAAATTAAAAATCATAAAACAACTTTAATATTTACTAACACCAGAAGTGGTACTGAAAGGATAGTCCATCATTTGAAAGAAAAATTTCCTAAAAATTATTATGAAATTGAAGAGGGACCGCCGCAAGAAGTTGCAAGTTTGATTGGTGCACACCATGGTTCATTATCTAAGGAACATCGTTTTAAGATTGAGAATGCCTTGAAACAAGGTAAACTAAAAGCTATTGTTTCTAGCACAAGTTTAGAATTAGGAATTGATATAGGTTACATTGATTTAGTATTATGTTTGGGCAGTCCAAAATCTGTTGCAAGATTTTTACAGAGGGTTGGAAGAAGTGGTCATCAATTACATTCTACTGTTAATGGTAACTTAATTATATCTGATAGAGATGATTTGGTTGAATGTTCAGTATTGTTAAAACATGCTTTAGAAAAGAAAATTGATAAGATTCAAGTTTTGAGTAATTGTTTAGATGTTTTAGCTCAACATGTTTTTGGCATGGCATTAGAACAAGTTTGGGATGTAAAAGAGTTGTTTAAAGTTGTCAAGAAAAGTTATTGTTACAGAGATTTAATTTGGGGAGATTTTGAAGAGATTCTTTCTTATTTAGCAGGAGAATATGGCCAGTTAGAAGAAAGGCATGTTTATGCAAAGATTTGGTATGATAGAGATGAAGGCAAGATAGGAAAAAGAGGGAAACTAGCCAGAGTAATTTACATGACTAATATTGGAACTATTCCTGATCAAACTGGTGTTACGGTTAAAGTTGGCGACCATAAAATTGGCACTATTGACGATAGTTTTTGTGAAAGAATGAAAACAAGTGATAGGTTTGTTTTAGGCGGCAATGTTTATGCTTTCAAATTCTCTAGAGGAATGGTTGCGCAGGTTACGTCTGCTTCTGGCCAGAAACCAACTATCCCTTCTTGGTTCTCTGAAAGTTTGCCTTTATCATTTGATTTAGCTAATGGCATACAAAAGTTTAGAGCTTTAATGAAAGACAAATTTGAAAATAAAGTCGATAAAAAAGAAACTCTAAAGTTTATTCAAGAATATCTTTATGTTAGAAAAGATACTGCTGAAGCTTTGTACAATTATATGAAAGAACAATATGATTATGTTGGAATTCCTAATGAAAAAGAGTTGTATATAGAACATTATGATGAAGGTGAAAAGAAATATGTTATATTCCATACTCTTTATGGTAGAAGAGTTAATGATGCTTTGTCAAGATGTTTAGCTTACGCAATTGCTCGTCAACAACATAAAGATGTTGAAATTGGAATTAATGATAACGGCTTTTACTTGAGCTT
Organism: Nanobdellota archaeon; assembly: GCA_018896675.1. Taxonomy (GTDB): domain Archaea; phylum Nanobdellota; class Nanobdellia; order SCGC-AAA011-G17; family GW2011-AR17; genus JAHIMK01. The sequence continues at coordinate 17,975 of JAHIMK010000026.1, read as the reverse complement.
TGGCAAAAAAGGAATAGAAGTTATGAAATCTTTCAAATTATTAAAGACTGAAGACTTAAGAAAAGTTGCAGAATTAGCTATAGACAAAAGTGAAGTTCTTAAGAAACGTTTCAGACATTGTGCTGGAAGATCTTTAATGATTTTAAGAAATTATAAAGGTAGAAAGATGAGAGTGGGTAGACAACAAGTTAGCAGCATGATTTTAATGAATGCTGTTAGAAGAATTTCGGATAACTTTGTAATTTTAAAAGAAGCTAAAAGAGAAGTTTTAGAAGATCTTATGGATATTAATAATACAATTAAAATTTTAAAAGATATAGAAAGTGGAAAACTAAAAATAAAAGAAATACAAACTACTATTCCTAGTCCCTTTTCATTTAACATGATAATGCAAGGTTTTACAGATATTCTTAAAATGGAAGATAGGATAGAGTTCTTGAAAAGGATGCATCAAATGGTTTTAGCCAAGATTTCTTTGAAAGAAGGCAAAAAGAATATTAAGTAGGAATATTTCTAATTATCTTTAAATGCGATTCAATAACAAAAAAGAAGCTTGGAAGAAAGCAATAAAGGTTCTCCAATATTGGAAAGATAAGAATAGTATGATTTTTCAAGATAAAGATACTAAAATTGAAGCTTTGTTAGAGATTACTATGAATGATTCTGAAGAAAAAGTGGATAAAATTTGTAAAAGCAAATATTTTGTTGAATTTGAACGAAATGTTTTTGGAGAATATGCTGTCTTTAGATTTCCTTATAGAAAAAGATAATCAAATATATTGTTCAGCTAATGCTTGATTTTCTTCTGCTTTCTTTTTATTTCCAATTAATGTATAATAAATTGCTAATTTGCTACAAATATTTCTCAAGCTTTTTGTTTCTTCTCCATTTGCACCTTCAAAATTCATACAAGCTTGTACTAACTTCTTTTTTACTTGTAAACCTAAAATTTCAAATTTGTGAGCTAAATAATCTTCTAAAGTCATTTTTAAAAAAAATAAAGAAGGCTCTTTAAAAAGTTTATGGATTAAAATCAAACAAATCTTCTATATGTTCTTTCTTCAAAACTTTCTTAATTTTGTAAGCTAAAACTAAAGAAGGATTATATTTATCTTGCTCTAAAGCTATAATTGTTTGCCTAGTAACATCAACTTGTTTAGCTAATTCTTCTTGAGTAATTCCTAATCTTTTCCTAGCTTCTGTAATTTTAGTTTTCATTTAGTTCTTCTTATCAAGGTAAAAATTAGTTATCATTTTAGCTATAACACCTGCAAACAAAGCTCCAACCAAGAAAAAATCAACCTCTAATGTTTGTGTTAAAGCACTTTTTATTGTTTGATAGAATATTCCCGTAATTATTACTAATAACATTATCCATGCTGCATTTCTTTCTGCAATTGCTTCATGTAAACGTTCTCTTTCATCATTCTTCATTCTAACCATTATATCAGATACATCTATTAGTAAGATAACTAACCAAACTATTGTTGCAGTTATTCTTGTCTTTTCATCCCAATATGGTAAAGCTTGGAATACTACAAAAGGCAACATAAATATTAAAATGTATACCCATCCTTGCCAGGTCTTAGGAATTATTCCCCAACCGCTATATTTTCTTCTTTTGAACCATTCAGGTTTTCCTAACATTTTTATTCACCTAAATGTAAGAAATATATTACATATATAAATGTTTCTAAAATGTAAGAAATAGTTTACATTTTTATTTTTAAGTAAAACTTTATAAATTTAGAGTTTAGGACAAAATTATGAAAAAAAGAAATAAATGGCTTATAGGATTAGGGGCAGTATTAGCAGTTTATTTGTTATATCCTAATGAAGAACCTAAAGTTGTTGAACCTGTTAAAGTTGAGAAAAAAGTTAACAAACATAAAATTGATTTTCAAAAAATTAATGAAATTTTAAATCAAAATAAACCTAAAAAAGAAATAGTTCTTGAAGAAGTTGTTGAAGAATCTAACTTGCCTTCCTGTTTACAATGTGATGATTGGAAGCCTAAAGTTACTAAATTATGGTATGATACAGGAGAACTGAAAGGAATAATGACAACTAATTGTGGAGTAAGGCATGGTGAACAATTCAGATACTTTAAAAATGGACAAATAGAAATTTCAGGTGATTATTCTTGTGGAGTAATGGGTCAAGAAAAATGGTATTATCCAAATGGGCAAATAAAAATTGAAATTAATCGTAAAAATGGAATTCAACATGGTTTAAGAAGAGACTGGTATGAAAATGGACAATTAAATTATGAAACAAATTATGTTAATGGGAAACAAGAAGGTTTACAAAGAACATGGCATGATAATGGTATATTGATACATGAAAAAAATTATAAAAATGGGATTATAGATGGTTTTGAAAGAGGATGGCATTATAATGGACAAATCTGGTTTGAAAGAAATTTTATAAAAGATAATAAAGAAGGTTCAGAATTGCAATGGTATGATAGTAGAGGTATGATAATGGACAAATAAAACTTCAAACAAATTATGTTCATGGAGAAGAACAAGGATTACAAAAAGCATGGGAAAAAAATGGAAAATTAAATCTCATAAGAAATTATAAAAATGGAGATTATACTTTAGATTATGGTTTAGAGCATTATGATAGATAAAAAAGAAATTATAGAAGAATTAGAAAAATTAAAAGATTCTTTAGTTATTGTTGAAGGCAAGAAAGACAAAAAAGCTTTGGAAAAGTTTGGTTTGAAGAATATTCTAATGTTAGAAGGAAATGCAATATTTGAGGTAATTGAAAAAGTAGATTCAGAGGTTGCCATTCTAACAGATTTAGACTCTAAAGGGAAAGAATTGTATAAACGCCTACAATCTAAATTAACTAAGAGAGGCGTTAAAATCAATAATAAGCTTAGGCATTTGTTGTTAAGATCAGATTTAAAGGTTATAGAAGGTATTGACACATTTCTTAAATCGAAAGGTTTATAAATAAATTATTACTCCAAAGTAACAAAATGAAACTAAAATTATTAATTGGAGTATTAGCTTTAGGAACAATAACTTTAGCTTATTTTGGTCCTGAAAACAGCTATCACGAAGCTAGAAGCTTATTAGAAAAGAATGAAGTTGCTGAAGTTAAAGTAGGACAATTAGAAAAAGGCTGTTACAACACAAATGAAGAATTCTTAGAAACTGATAAACCAGCTTGTTTCAAATGGAATGCAGACGGCTTAAAACTTAAAAGCTTAAAATTAACTTTAAATGACAAATTAATAGCTAAAGCAGATATTAAAGAAACTGAAGATAAGAAAATATTGACAATTACTAACCATAAAGGTAAACAAATAAAAGAGTTTCCTAAAAATGTTCAAGGATTACCTTTAAGTTATTCAGGAATTATAGAAAATCAAAAAGGAAAACATATTTTAAGACTTCATGGAAAAGATGTTCAAGGAAATAGTTTCCAAGATGAAGCTTATTTGAAATTTAAGGAGGAAAAATGAATTTAGAAGATTTGAACTTAAATCAAAAGACAGAGGCTCTTTTTAGAGAAGTTGAAAGGAAATTAAACTTGTTGCATGGAGAAAACAAGAAATTAATTAGCGAAAAGTGTGCAGATGTAGCAGCTTATATTTGGAACGCTAGAAAAGCTTTGGAAAAATCTGGAGATTATGATTATGAACAATTTGAAAGAGCTGGAGAATATATTATAAAAGAAGTTTTACCGAGAATAGAATGAACTTAAAAACATTATTAGCAGGAGCAATATTAGCTTTAACTACTGCGTGTGCTCCAATCTATCAAGTCAACATAGATAATCAACATAGATGTGAAAGAGTCAATGAAGAAGACCTTAAACTTTTCAAAGATAATAAATTATTAGTTAAAAAAATTTCAAAATTAGATGATGTATTTGAATTTTATGATGAAGAAAAAAAGATAGGAAGATTAAACTTATTGCCAGATGGAAGTTTTAATTGGTATCCTGTTAATAGCCCAAAATATTCTTTTCCAAGAGAAGCGTTAATTAAGATGAAAAAATGTAATGAAAGTTTAGAAAGTCAATACCAAACTAATTTTTTAGCAACAGAAGAATGAATCTTACAAATGAAATAGAAATTGTAGATTTAACCTTAAAAATAAACAACACTTTAATTATTTCTGATATACATATAGGTTATGAAGAATACTTAAATCAGCAAGGCTATTTATTGCCAATAACACAATACAAAGATACAATAAAAAGATTAGAAAAGATTTTTGAAAAAACTGGAAAACTTAAAACCATCATAATTAATGGCGATTTAAAGCATGAGTTTGGAAATATTTCAGAAACTGAATGGCGTAATACTTTAAACTTAATAGATTTCTTGTTAGAAAAGTGTGAGAAAATAGTTTTAATCAAAGGTAATCATGATAAAATTTTAGAGCCAATAGCTGAAAAAAGAAACATAGAAGTTGTTGATTCTTACAAACTAAATAATATCTTAATATTACATGGAGATAAAATTCCTAAAGAGATTAATGAAGAAATTATAATCATAGGGCATGAGCATCCCTCCATAGGGTTGCAAGAAGATGCTAGGATAGAAACATTCAAGTGTTTTTTAAAAGGGAAATGGAAAGATAAACAATTAATTGTAATGCCTTCATTTAATTTAGTTACTGAAGGATCTGATATCTTAAGGGAAGAAGTCTTAAGTCCATTTTTAAAACAAGATTTGAGTGAATTTGAAGTATTTGTAATAGACCGAAAAGTTTTAAAATTTGGAATATTAAAAGATTTAAAATAAAATGCAAATCTTAGAAGAAGAAGCTTTAGAAATATTTAATGAAATTAAAGAAAATTTAAAGATTTCTTATACTTGTAAGGATTTAAAATTAAAAAAACGTAAAGTCTTTCTTTTAGTTGAAAAATTGCAAAAAATAGAAATTGAAGAAGATTGGTTATTAAAACCAAAGATTATGGCCTATGGTCAATTAGTGGATAAAGATAACAACCCTTTATTTTCAAAAGAGTGGTATAAATTGTCTAAAAAGAATCTTGTAGAGCTATGTGATGCTTGCTATGAGTTAGATTAACTCCATCACACCAAATATTTATAAACTAAGCTATTTTAACAAAAACTCATGCCGGAGTCTAAAATTGTTGAAAAAAAATGGACAAAAGAACAAGAAAAAGAGATTTATGAATATTGGAAATCTAAAAAAACATATAATTTTGACAAAAAATCAGACAAACTAGTTTATTCTATAGATACTCCACCACCTTATGTTAATGCTCCAGTTCATATTGGACAAGCTACTACTTATGTTTTAATGGACATGTTTGCTAGATTTAAGAGAATGACAGGACATAATGTCTTATTCCCTTTAGGATTAGATAGAAATGGGTTGCCAATTGAAATGGCTGCTGAAAAAAAGTTTAAAATTAAATTAACAGAAACTCCAAGAGAAGAATTTTTAGAACTTTGCAAACAAGTTTTAGAAGAATCAAGTAATACTTCTACAGATACTTTTCTAAAATTAGGAATAAGTTTTAATTCATGGGAAATCGGAAAGGAATTAGGCAATATTTATCTTACGGATTCAGATGATTATAGACAACTAACACAAGAAACTTTCATTGATATGTGGAAGAAAGGATTAATTTACGAAGATTCTAGAATTAATAATTGGTGTCCTGGTTGTCAAACTACTTTAGCAGATGCTGAAGTTGATTACGAAGATTTGCCAACTGCATTTAATGATATTATTTTCAAAGTCAAAGAAACTAGTGAAGAAATTATAATTGGGACTACAAGACCAGAATTAGTCTGTACTTGCGGGATGGTTATTTTTAATCCAGAAGATGATCGATATAAACATTTAGATGGAAAGACTGCAATCTCACCAATATTTGAAAAAGAAATCCCTATCAAAGCACATCCTTTAGCACAAATCGATAAAGGAACTGGATTAGTTATGATGTGTTCTGCAGGAGATTTATCAGATATCAGATTTTTCAGAGAAATGGATCTTAAACCTATAATTGCAATAAATAAAGATGGAACTATGAATGAACATGCAGGTTTTTTACAAGATTTGGAAGTTAAAGAAGCTAGAAAAAAAATGATTGAAGAACTAAAAGAAAAAAAACTTTTAGTAAATCAAAAACAAACCTCACATAGAACTCCTATTTGTGAAAGAAGTAAGCACCCGATTGAATTTATTGAAATGACTGAGTTTTATGTTAAACAAATTGACAGAAAAGATAAAATGAAAGAGTTAGCAAATGGACTTAATTTTTATGCTCCTGAATCTAAGCAAATTCTTCTTAATTGGATTGATTCTGTTTCAATAGATTGGCCAATAACAAGAAGAAGATATTATGCAACTGAAGTTCCTTTATGGTATTGTAAAGATTGTAATGAAGCAATATTACCTCCAAAAGGAAAATACTACAAGCCATGGAAGGAAAATCCTCCAATTGATAAATGCCCTAAATGTAATTCAACAGAGTTTAGAGGTGAAGAAAGAGTTTTTGATACATGGTTTGATTCTTCAATTTCACCACTTTATATTATGAAATATTCCAGAAATGAAGATTTCTTTAAGAAAAATGCACCTTGTACATTAAGACCTCAAGGGAAAGAGATTATTAGGACTTGGCTGTATTATACCTTATTAAAATGTGATTATCTTACTGATATGGCAATATTCAAAGATGTATGGATTAATTATCATATTTTAGATGAAAATGGAAAGAAAATGAGCAAGTCTAAAGGCAATGTTATTGATCCTCAAGAAGTTTTAGAAAAATTCGGTGCCGAACCTTTTAGACTTTGGGCAGCTGTTGAAGGCAATCTAGAAAAAACTGATTTTAGATGTTCAATGGAACGTATCGAAGGAGCAGGTAAAACTCTAGTAAAACTCTGGAACGTGGCTAGATTTGTTTCAATGTTTGAAAGTACAAAAACAAAACCTAAATTGAATGAACTTGATAATTGGATTTTAAAAGAAGTTAACAAATTAGTTGAAAAATCAAATGAATGTTATAAAGAATATAATTTTCATAAACCTGTAGCTGATATTAAACATTTTATTTGGGAAACATTTTCATCACATTATTTAGAGTTAGTAAAAAATAGAGCTTATAACCAAGAAGAGAAATATTCAAAAGAAGAACAAGAAGGAGCAATATTTACATTAAACAAATGTTTAGACATAATATTAAAACTTCTTGCTCCAGTATTACCCATGTTAGCACACAAATTATATTTAGAATTAAAAAACAAAGATATCCATAATGAAAAATTCCCTGAAAAAGAAAATTTTGAAAGTAAATTAAATACTGAAGCTTTAACTGAACTTAATAGTTCTATTTGGAAAGCCAAGAAAGACAAAGGATTAAGTTTAAAATCTGAAATCCGAAAATTAGTTCTTTTAGATAGTTTTAAAGAAATAGAAAAAGATTTAATTGCCGCACACAACATAAAAAAGATAAGTTTCGGCAAGAAACTAGAAATTAACCTATAGGTTTTATTGAAAATGGCATTAAATAGCTTACAAAAGCATAAACTAAAAAAGTTTGTTAGGACATTGGAAAAAATTCGAGGAAGGCATACTGAATTAGTATCAGTTTACATTCCTGCTGGCTATGATTTAAATAAAATATTAACTCATTTGGCGCAAGAGCAAGGTACTGCTGTTAATATTAAAGACAAGACTACTAGGACCCATGTTATTGACAGCTTGGAAAAAATGATTAGGCATTTGAGGTTGTTCAAGCAAACCCCCGAAAATGGTTTGGCAGTTTTTGCAGGTAACTCAGCTGAGAGAGAAGATAAGGTCGATATTAATGTTTGGAGCATGGAACCGCCAATGCCTATCAATGTACGTACCTATAGATGTGATCAAACTTTCCAATTAGATCTTTTAAAAGAATTTTTAGAGCATAAAGAATCTTACGGTTTGATTATATTAGACAGAAAAGAAGCCACTATTGGAATGTTAAAAGGCACACAAATAACTGAACTGGTAAGTATGCACTCAAGCGTACCTGGAAAATTTAAAGCTGGCGGACAGAGCGCATCCCGTTTCGCAAGAATAAGAGAAGAAGCTACTAAAGAATTCTTAAATAGAGTTAATGATGCTGCTCAAAAAGAATTTTTAGGTTTAAAAAATTTAAAAGGTATTTTATTGGGCGGTCCTGGAAATTTGAAAGAAGAATTAATGAATTCTAATTATTTTAATAATGAATTAAAATTAAAAGTTGTTTCTATACAAGACTTAAGTTATACTGGTGATTTTGGATTAAAAGAATTAGTTGAAAGAAGCCAAGAAGTTTTGTCTAAGGAAGTTATTGCTGAAGAAAAAAAGATTATGGACAAGTTTTTAAAATTATTAGCAACTGATGAAAAGAAAGTAGCTTATGGTCAAAAAGAAGTCAAAAATGCTTTAGATTTAAAAGCAGTTGATTTATTACTATTATCGGAAGATATTGATGAAAAATTGTCTGAAGAATTTGAAGATCAAGCAGAAACTTCAGGCACAGAAGTAATGTTTATTTCTACAGAGACCTCTGAAGGCATACAATTAAAGGAATTTGGCGGAATTGCAGCTATTTTAAGATATGCGTTGCATTAAAGCAAACATAAACTTTAAAAATCAAACTTTCTTTATGAAATAGATATGGAAGATGTTAAAAATCGTATAGAAGCTATTCTGTTCACTACAGGCAGATTTATGGATATTGAAGAAGTTGGAAAACTTACTGGAATTGGTTCTATTGGTATTGTAAAAGATGCATTAAAAGAGTTGATTGAAGATTATAAGAACAGATCTGGTTCATTAGAAATTTCTGAAGAAAACAACAAATTCAAGCTAGCAATAAAAAAGGATTATATTTATCTTACTGCTAAATTGTTAAATGATTCTGAATTAGACAGACCTACTCAAGAAACTTTAGCAATTATTGCTTACAAACAGCCAGTGTTGCAGGCTGAAGTTGTCAAGATTAGAGGCAACAATGCTTATGATCATATCAAAATTCTAAAAGAGAATGAATTCATAACCTCTGAAAAATGTGGAAGAACAAGAATGTTAAAACTTACATCTAAATTCTATGATTATTTTGATACAACGGCAGATAATATTAAAGGATTAAAAGAAGGATTTTCTGAAGTTGAACAAAAAGTGGGTATAGAAGAATTAAAAGAAATTGAAGCTGAAGTACAAAAAGAATTAAAAGAACAAAAAGTTAAAGAATCTCCTGAAGATAAAAAGGAGAATCCAGAGTGATAATATGAAAAAGGACTATATTATCCTTTTTGCGATATTTATTGTAGTTTTTCAGTTTAGGTTACTTTTTGCATTTCAAACACCTTATTTAAGTGCTGATGATGCTTACTATAATTTAAGGCATACAGAACATATTATGCAAACTTTTAGTCCGATTATTTTTGATCAACTTAGTTATGGTGGAAGGTATATAATTGATTCGCATCTGTTCCATTACTTTTTAGCATTTCTTAAATTAATCTTGCCAATGAGTTTTGTGTTCAAGATGTTACCGGAGTTGCTTTTTGCGTCATTGGTATTCATAATTTATGGTATTGCAAAAAGAATAACAGAAAATAGTACTGCTGCTTTATTTGCTGCATTCATTTCTGGCTTCATACCAATCTTTATTTCAAACAGTTTAAACAACCTTTCACAATATGCTTTATTGTTCCCATTATTATTCTATCAACTTTATTGTATGCTTAATTTGAAAACGCACATGGGGCGTTTTATATTGTTAGCATTTATACTTCCATTATTACATCCATTCAGTTTTATCCTAAGTATTGCTATGGTCCTCTATAGTATCTTACTCAACTTAGAAGGAATGAAAGTTGTTAAAATGCAAAGAGAAAGTATCTTATTTTATATCTTAATAGGTATCCTCATTAATTTAATATTATACAAAAGAGCTTTTTTTAGTTCTGGATTATTAGCTGTTTGGCAAAGTATCCCTACTAATCTTTTAGTACAATATTTTACAAACATTAATGTTTTAGCCTTAGTCTATAATATCGGTTTTATACCTTTAATTTTGGGAATTTTAGGGATACTTATAGGTCTTTTCAAAGAAAAACAAAAACCAGTTTATCTTTTAAGTGCAATGATTTTAGGGAATTTCATATTATTATTTTTAAAATTAATTAGTATTCAAGTTGGAATGATGTTTTTAGGAATTTTATTAGCTTTAATATCTGCCCTATCAATAGAAAAATTAATCAGTTATTTGAACATGACTAAATTCGTTAAATACAAGCAACACCTTTTTTTCTTGGGAGTTATCTTAATTGTTTTAACAATGGTTATTCCTTCATACTTTAATGCGAAAAATATAATTGATAATTCAATATCTTTTCAGGAAGTAGAAGCCTTGAACTGGATAAAAGATAATACTCATGAAAATAGTACTGTTTTAGCATCCATCGAAGAAGGAAATTATATCACAGGCATTGCTAAAAGAAAAAATGTTGCAGACAAACAATTTATGTTAGCCCCAAACAGATATTCTGAAATGCAAGAAATGTTTATTACAGAATCACAAGTAAAAGCCCTACAATTTATTGATAAATATGGTGTTGATTTTATTTATCTTTCAGAAAGAACAAAAAAAGAAAGAAGCATTGAACATTTAAAATATGTTGATAAAAAATGCTTCCATATGGTTTTCAAAAATGAAAAAACAACAATATACAAAGTACTATGTTAGTGCTTTAATTATAGCTTGTATTTTGGTACTTTCTATAGTTCCACTGCTAAGGTTGGATAATTCTTTTAGTGGAACAGAAGCTTATTTGCATCTTAGAATGGCTGAAAATGAAGGAATGTTCGATGAATTAAGTTATGGTGGAAGGTTCGCCTTATATTCATTAGGATTACCATCTATTTTAAGTCTTAATCCTGATTTATTAGGATATGTCTTACCTTTAGTTTTAGGAGTACTTAGCTTTTTATTATTTTTAGGTCTGTTAAAAGAATTTAATATAGAAACCAAAAGCTTAGCAGCTATAATTTTAATTTTATCACCAAGTTTTTTAGGTTTATTTACAACATTAAACAAATTAATTATCCCTATCTTTTTAACTTTATTTGGATTTTATTTAATATTTAGGAAAAGCAGATTACATTTATTAGCAATACCTGTCTTTGCGATTATGCCTTTTTTTAATATTGTAATCTCACTTATGTCATTATTTTTAGCTTTTCTTTTAGTAAATTTCAAATTAAAAAATAAACGTTGGTTGTTTTACATATTATTGCCCATTACAATAATTACAACTAGCCTTTTCTTAGGTTATATTTTTAAAAACACAACATTTGAAAGATTAATGTTTGAAATAGGAAAATCAGGTATCAATGGAAAATTACAAGATATCTTTTCTGAAATGGGTGGCAGATATGGTTTAAGCATTTTTGCAAGCATCTTAGCAATATTCGGGATGATTAATAACTGGAAAAATAAGTATAAAGAACTATTTATTTTCTTTTCAGTTTTCAGTTTAATAATATTGATGATGTTTAGAATTGAAGCAATAATCTTACTTAACTTTTTCATTGCAGTTTTTGCAGCAAAAGGCTTTAAAGCTTTCTTGAATGCAAGATGGGAAAGTAAAAACCTAAGATTTTTTATTTTATTAACTTTTATTTGCGGAATTGTTTTCGCATCAATGGCACAAGGTTCAAGGATAGTTAACAGTCTGCCAAATGAAGCAATAAACGATGCATTAAAATTTTTAGATAATTTGCCTGACGGAACAGTGTTTTCCCATTATAGCAGAGGATTCTGGATAAGTTACGCTGGGAAAAGCAATGTCATGGATGATAATTTTATGTTTGCTCCCAATGTTAATGAGAGGTGGAAAGATAGTCAGGAATTGTTTTATACTAGAGATTGGAAAATAGCTAAAGGGATAATAGACAAATATAATATCAAATATGTTTGGATTGATAACTATCTTCAAGAAGAAATATGGGAAGGTGATGATGAAGGTTTACTTTTCCTTTTAGAATATAGTAATAGTTTAAAAAAGATTTATGATAATAAAGATGTCTATATTGAACAAGCAGTGCAAATTTGGAAAGTTCAAGAAGAGTGAAATAACATGTATGTAACCATAACAAGTATATTAATCTGGGTAATTTATATAATTTCATTATTCTTTTTGACATTTTGGTTTCTAACTTTTTTAGAGAAAGGATTGAAAGATAAAGATTTAAAAATAAAATCTTTTCCTTTAGTAACTGTTACTATCCCTGCTTATAACGAAGAAATGGGATTGGCTGAAACTGTAAATTCTGTAATGAATTTAAAATATCCTAAAGATAAAATTGAGATTATTATCGTTAATGATTGTTCAAAAGATAAAACTAAAGAAATTGCCATGCAATTGAAAAGAGATAATTCAGACAGGGATATTAAAATTATTAATCATAAAATTAATCAAGGAAAAGGCAAGGCCATGAATAACGCCTTGGCCATTGCAAAAGGTGAGTTCTTTGTATGTTTGGATGCTGATTCTGTGATTGAATCTAATGCCTTGGAAAAAATGATTCCTGTTTTTGAAAATAAAAACGTCTCAACAGTATTGCCTTTAATGAAAGTTAAAAATCCTAAAGGGATTATTGGTAAATTACAATGGTGTGAATATTTAATAAACTTATTCTATAAAGGTATTATGGGTAAAGTAGATTGTGTCCATGTTTCTCCGGGTCCTTTCAGCGTTTATAGAAAAAAAGCATTAGATAAAGTTGGCAGTTTTCATGAAAATAATCTTACTGAAGATCTGGAAATCACATTAAGAATGCAAAAAGCACATTATAAGATTGTACAGTTATTGAATACTTCAGTATATACAAGAGTTCCCTTAACTTGGAAAGGATTCTATAAACAAAGAAATAGATGGTATAAAGGAACTATGATGAACATGTTTGGTTATAAAGATATGATTATGAATAAAAAATATGGAGATTTTGGCCTTATACAGATGCCAAAAATTTTCATTTCAGGTTTTTTAGCAGTATTTGTTTTCTTTTTGATTGTTTATCATTTATTAAGACCCTTATTCAAATGGGTTTATAATGCATCATTTGTTAATTTTAATTTAGATATATTTTTAGCTACTACATACAAAAGTATAATAAACTTTAATTTATTAGATTTAAATTATACTAATATCATATTTGGAGTTACAAGTTTAATATTAGCCTTAACGATATTAAAATTATCATTTCGATACACAAAAGAAAGATATTCAAATCAAGGATGGATTTCAGTTCCAGCTTACTTGATACTTTATGGGATTATTGCATCAGGAATATGGCTTGGTGTTTTTATTGATTTAATTTTTAGGAGGATACAAAAATGGTAAGGAGTGTCAGCAGAAAGAATATGTTAACTGCAGGAGTTTTAACATTAAGCATATTCATTATAGGAATCTTAGTAGGTGTTACTATGAGTGAAAAAAGAGTAGCTTATGGTAATGAACAAATGTTAGACCAAAAAATGGAACTAGATAGTCTTCAATTACAATATGCATTTATTGATCAAGCAAAATTAGAAAATCATTGCGCTGCACTTTCTACTGCTATAGAAGAGAATGTTGAAAAATTAGGAATTGTCGGAGATAAAATTCAAGCATTTTCTTCTGATATGAATTTTGATGAAGAAGAGTATGACAGATTAAAAAGAGAATATGTGCTTTCAGAGATGAGGTTCTGGCTTTTTGCTAAAAAATCTCAAGAAATTTGTAAGAAAGACGTTGTATCAATAATTTACTTTTATTCAAATGAAGCTGATTGTTTTGATTGTGGTGCTCAGTCTAAAGTTTTGACATATCTTAAGGAACGATTACAAGATAGATTATTAATATTCTCAATAGATACTTCATTTAAAGGAGAACCATTAATTGAAATGTTAAAAGAAGCTTATGGAATTAAAACTTATCCTTCTTTATTGATTAACGATGAAATACATTCAGGTTTGGTTGATGAAGAAGATTTAAGAGATATACTTTGCGAAATTTATGAAGACAAAAGTGGAGTTTGCTGAAATATTAAGTATTCACAATTTGATATAGATGCTTCATAAGCAATGTTAAAATTGGCTTTCAACAAACTAATTAATTCTTCTTTTTTTGTTTCACAATTATCATCAGTAGGAGGGCAAAGCATACCGCCTTCACAAGTATCTAAAAATACGTAACTTACATTTTCTTTATTATCGTTAATATAATCAATCCATTTTTGTGCTAATTCAGAATCAAATACCATGAAATACATTGGTTCAACTTTTTTAGGTGAGTAAAGGTTTACAATTGGTTGCATAGATAAAATTTCACCTTCAATTTCTCCTTTATCTTCTAAAAATTGATAATAATTTTGAGCGGCTTCAGAGGGATTATAATCAGGTTGTAAGTTCATAAATAATAAAAATAGACTTAAAATTGTAATAATCCAAAACATCCATTTTTGCTTAAAAACATTTTTTATACCTACAGCTGCAAACAATGCTAAATAAGGTAAGAAAACTATTCCAAAACGAATCTCTTTATGAATATGAGTGCTAAAGTATAATAGAAATAAAGAAGCTATTAAAATTATTGCTTTATGCTTTCTTTTCAATAAAATTATAAAACCAATAACTGCAAAAATGTAAAGAATATTTTGTTTCAAAATTTCTATAAAATAAAAATACCACGGACCTTCAAAAAGCCAACTACCAGCTCTTTTAACAATAACACTACCCCATAATAAAGGGATTAGGGGATTCTTATACATTATAAAATTAAAAATAAAATAAGGTAATGTTACTAAAGCAAATGCTCCAATTAATTTAATAAAATTTCTAACCTCTTTAACTGTTAAAAATGAAAATACTATTAATAATATTCCTTGAGGAAATTTTGTCAAGAATGCTAATGCTGAAAAAGAGCCGGCCAAGACGAATTTATTTTCAAGGAAAAAGTATATGGCAGTTAACGCAAAAAAAACTGAGGGTATTTCAGTGTATAATCTAAAAGTGAATGAAAAAAATACTGCTGTAAATGCCAATAACATTGCGGCTATTACGCCTTCATCTTCTCCAAACTTCTTACCTATTAAATAAGTCATATATATTGAGCCTAAACTGAAAAGGATGGTCAAAAGTTTTCCAACCCATATCTGATCATAACCTAACTTCCAAAAGAGCCCTAATAACAAGGGCCAAATTAATGGCCTTATTGGCTCCCAAATACCTAACTGCCCTAAAGAAAAAAGATATTTTCCCATGCCTAAATAAACAGAAGCATCCCACCAAATAGTGTAATCTTTAAACAAATACATAGTCTGCAATATAAATGCAAGCACCATAACCAAAATTATTTTTAATTTCATATTAATATTGGGTTTATATCATCAAATGATGTTTGGCTTTGAAATTCTCTTGCTAGTTTGTAACCGTAAGGATATGCTTCTGAATGGAACAATATTGCTTTATGCCTTGAATCTTCTTCCAACCATTTTTTAACCCCTTTATAATCACCTAAGCTAAACAACCTTATAGCAATTATGTTTGAATTTTTAAGCCTAGCTTTCATTATAACTTTATCCATTTGATCAAAATCATTTACTTCAACTGGAATTATGTTTAAATCAATCCCTTCTAATTCTAATTTTGAAAAATATCTAGCAGGAGTATCATAATAACTCATCCCGTATTCTTCAGAAACAGTGTCCATAACAATTATTGGTTCATTTAAACTTATTTCCATTGGCCTGTCACCAAAAAGCAATTTATCACCAGAAATTTTGAAAGGAGCTGAACCTAAAACATTTGCCCCAGAAGCCATCAATTCAGGCAAGAACCTATCTGTATTGCAAATAACTTTCAAGCCTTTATCGCTCAAGTATTTTGCAGCCTTAATCTTGCCTGGATAATCACAGCATCCTATTACAGCTGTTGCCTTATAATTCATAGCTTGATCTACCAACATGTTAATTCCGTGAGTGTCAACAACCATTGCCAAATCTTCTCTAAAGAATCTTGTAGTTGGATACAAAATTTTATCTTCAGGCACTTCAAACATGAAAATGCCTTCTTCATTAGGAGCATACCATTTCCCATCATATTTTGCAACTATTGTGCTAGTAGCTATTTTATGTTCAATTCCAAAATCTTTAATCTCTGAAACTCTTGCTCCTTCGTGCCAACCAATTTCTGGCAACAATTCTTCTTCCGGATAAGTTAACCGTTCGGAAAATGTTTTTAAGATATTATTTGAAAAAGGATTTTGTAATTGGTATGAAAGCCAGTCCCTTGTAACTCTATCTGTTTGTGAAACAATTAAATCATCTTTAGTTAATTCAAACTGGGAATTACCTATAACAATACCTTCATTAGCTTTTTTATCAAAACTGTAATCTTCTAATTCTGATAAATCAAATTCTAAATCCAAGTTGGAATTGAAAGATAATTTTAAAGCTAATTTTGACCTAAATTTGTTGCCGACTTTTCTCCATGCATCAGCAGCCCTCAAATAATAATACTTACTATTTTCCAAACTTGCAATAGTTTCAAAAAGGATTGCTTTCTCTTCCCAATTATTTGAGAACTCTATTTTCCTATAATAAAAATCATGGGCTAAAAATATTAATTCATGATTATTTTTTAACCTGCCAAGCATTAATGCTATATCTCCTTTTGCAAATAAATCCTCTTCTTTTTTCATTTGCATTTCTAAATTTGTTATGAATTCATTTTTATCAAAGCCACTGTTAACTATTACAGAAGAAAAATCATATTGTTTAGCAGGCACATCTAACTCTGTTTGTGCACAGCCTAATATTAATATTGATAAAAATAATACTATAAACCACTTTTTCATAAGATGTTAAAGAGATTAGAAATTAAAAAAGCTTTTGTTACTCAATTAATACTGCATTAACAGTACCTTCTTGTCCAGGACGGGAAGTTACCTTAGCTTTTCCTGCTTCAGTATCAATTATAGCCCCTTTTGTCAAAATATTTCTTCTTATAAAATGTCTGTTAGCTGAATTATCAATAATTGATTTAATCTTTACTTTCTTGTATTTTTTATCTTTAGGATTGTAAACATTAGCAATGTTTGCTGTTAATAGAATTTGTTTTTTATGGCCGCCCATTGTTTTTAATGTAGATTTCTTAGTTTCATCTAATTTAGTCATAGTAGGAAGTCTTCTTGTTTCAAAAGCTCTCTTTTTTCTATAAGCTACATATCTTCTTCCTGAAACTTTTCTCTTTGGTCTTGAACTTGTTAATGCCATAAAACTAACTGAAATATGAGTCATTTAAATACTTTTTGTTTTTAGTTTTTGGTTATAGGAGATTGTAAAGTAAATACTTTTTTTCCTTTTTTAAACCTTGGAATTACAGATTCCCATTCATCTTTAGAATTTAATATAAAAACTGAAAAATGTAAATGAGGATAAGTTGTAAAGCCAGTAAGGCCAGAATAGCCAATAAGTTCTCCTTTCTTTACTCTTTGACCTTGTTTAACTAATATTCCTTTTTTCAAATGAGCATAAGTAGTAAATTCATTATTAACATGTTTTAGGTCTACATAATTACCTAACTCAAGGAATGACTTATCAGGTCCTCCTTTTGTAAATTCATCTTCAACAATTTCCACCAGTCCTTCTTTTGTAGCAAAAATTGGAGTCCCTTCTTCCATTGCAAAATCTAAGCTATATTTCAATTAAATTTTCTTATTGCATTTTTTACAATTATAATTCATATCCTCATTATGTTTCATGTGAAAAGTTTTCATCTTCTCTTGAATATCTTGTAGCTCCAAGGTTCCCGTGACGTCCTCCACGCACTAAAGTGCGTGGCTTCCAGCGTCTGTTGCCTTTGAAGGCTCATCGCGTGTAGTTCCTGCTTCTTCCAGCTTGCTTACTTTTCTAGAAAATGGAAAAGCATAGGCAAATCTGTCCACAGGC
>JAHIMK010000092.1 GCA_018896675.1 Nanobdellota archaeon | reverse complement strand
TATCAGGAACCTTTTAGCTTGTTTTTATTTAAAATTTGAGAAAGTTATAGGCTATTTCTGAGAAATTAAGATGGGAAGAGGAAATAACAGGGGAAAAGAAAAGTCCGGCTCAGGCAAGCGCGGGAGCAGCACTAGCAGCTTTATAGACAATTTTAGCTCAAACTGGAATTATTCATCAAGACCCAGGGAAATGCATAAAGCAGTCTGCGCAGATTGCGGCTCTGAATGCGATGTTCCATTTAAGCCAATTGAGGGAAAGCCGATTTACTGCAGAGCATGTTATTCCAAACACAAGCAACAAAGGTGACTATAAATGATTTGTAAAGATTGTAAAAGCACAGCAGTTAAGACGAGAAGAAATTATTCTCATGGCTCAAAATCAAAAGCAAAAATATCTTTAGTCTGCAAGAAATGCGGCTCAACAAATATTGAGTCTAAAAGGCCGGACAGCAGAAAAGGAAAATTCAAAAGGCGCTAGAAAAAATGGTTGAGTATAAAATAGTTAAGTACTGCAGATTATGCAAAACAAGATTTACGGTCAATAAAGGCGAATCAAGAAGAAATTATTGCAATGATTGCCAATTGAAAATTAGTAAAGAACAAGATAGTTCTAAGGAGGACTAAAATGAAAGGAAAAGTAAAGTTTTTTAATGCTATGAAGGGATTCGGATTCATAGCAGCTGATGATGGAAAGGAATACTTTGTGCATTCATCAGGACTGAAAGAAGGCGCAAGCATAGCTGATAACGACACTGTCGAATTTGATGTTACAGATGGAGACAGGGGCCCAAAAGCTATTAATGTGGCAAAAGCAGCAGCTGAATAAGTTTAGCTGCATATTTCTTTTTAATTTATTTTTAGTTCTAAAGCAAACTTGATTTGGAATCCCCATCGCACAGATTATATTTTAATTATCCTATTTAAGGATTAATTTAATTATTCATCTACTTTTTTTTATTTGCCAAACTATTAAGGATATAGTTATTATTACAAAAAATAATGCTGTTCCAAAATAAGCAAAAAAGTTTGTTTCAGGTTCAGGGAAAAAGAATAAAGTAGTAATTCCAAGAACTATAATAATTGGAATTAAGTAACTAATCTTCATTGCTTAAATTTGAATCACTAACCTATATAAATGTTTCAGTGTTCTTGGTGTTATATGATTAATGAGCGAATTTAATCTTTGGCTATTTTATCACTCAATATTCACAGAAGTTAATTGATTTGCTGATCTCTTTTCCACATTCGTAACCATTTTTTGACTATAATTGACATATACTAAGATTTATAAATCATGGGATATTAAATTAAAGCATGGTAATGGTAAAAAAAGAAGGTGTTATCCTTGAACCAACAGACTTAGAATTTGAAAATCAGGGAGTCTTAAATCCAGCAGTCGTACAACAAGGCAATACTTTGCATATGTTCTACCGAGCTGTAAAAAAGGGAAATTATTCAAGCATAGGTTATTGCAGATTGGATGGTCCACTAAACGTTGTTGAAAGATCAAAAAAACCAATTATGATACCAGAATTTGATTATGAAAAACATGGTATAGAGGATCCAAGAATAGTCTTTCTTGATGGAATCTATTACCTTTTTTATGTAGCATACGATGGAAAAAATGCGTTAACTGCATATGCAACAAGTAAAGATCTTAAACAATGGGAAAAGCAAGGAATCATAAGTCCTAAGATAACATATGATGAAGCAGAGGATATTTTTCGTTCATCAAAACTAAAGGAAAGATATTCTTTCTTTGAATCATATTATAGAGATGTTGTTGCACCTGATGTGCTACTTTGGGAAAAAGACGCATTCATCTTTCCGAAAAAATTTAACAATAAGTTTGCATTAATCCATAGAATTTTGCCAGATATCCAAGTAATATACTTTAATGATTTTAAAGCATTAACTTTGGGTTATTGGAAAGAATATCTAAAAAAATTAGGTGATTTTGTTGTACTTGAACCCAAACATGGTTATGAGTCACGAAATATAGGAGGAGGTGCTCCTGTTATAAACACTGACAAAGGATGGCTTATGATATACCATTCTGTTGAGGATTCTAACAATGGGAAGATATATCGCGCAAGTGTAGCTCTCCTTGATAAGAAAGACCCATGCAAGGTTATTGGTCGTTTGAATAACCCATTATTTTCTCCTGAAGAGGAATATGAAAAATTAGGGGACGTAAATAATGTTGTTTTCCCTACAGGTACAGCGATTTTTAAAGGAAGACTTTACATATACTATGGAGCCGCCGATAAGAGAGTTGCTGTAGCTTCAGTAAACTTGAATGAACTTTTGGAAGAACTCTTAGCAACGAAAATAGATTTTGATGCTGAAATTGGTTTTATAGCAGGGCAAATATTTAATCTGGGATTAAAAAAAGAGGTGACTTTGACCCAACTAAAAGATACCTTAAAAAAAGATGAAAAAACTATTTTAATGGCTATTGGCTGGTTGGCAAAAGATAACAAAGTCCAGTTCCGACATAACAAGGATGAAATAAAAATAAAGACTAAATAATAAACTTTTATATATACGTGTTAGTTCTTTATTTATATGAAACCAGCATGGATTCTTTATATGGGTACATTTCCTCCGAGAGAATGTGGGATAGCTACATTTACAAAAGATTTAGTCACGGCTATGGATAAAAAATATT
>JAHIMK010000025.1 GCA_018896675.1 Nanobdellota archaeon | reverse complement strand
CTAGCTTTTCAAATTAGGCGTTTAGAAATCATTCTGGGCATAACATATTGTTCCATTCTTAGATTTAATGATAATAAGTTTAAATATCTTCTTCTCTTATAGCGGCTTTCTTTGATAGCTTTGGTTGGTTTTTGATTGGGTTTATTGGTTAGTAGCAGGGGCAAAGTTAAAGTTTGTTTAACAAATTAAATACCTCTTTATCAAACTTTGAGAATGCAAACCATTTCTTTCCTAAATCTTTAAGTGATGCTCCAATATGGTACATTTCTTTGTTATCTATGATTAAAAATCTATCATGAGATTCTTTAAACTCTTTAATTTCAATTTTTTGGTATTGTGAATTAAATTTATCTAAATCTAATTTTAGCTGTTTTGTTATCTCTTTTGTATAAATTGTAACACTTACATCTTTTTTTCTTTTAGAAAACAATGTTAAAACAGAATCATCAACATAATTATCAATTAATAGAATAGATTTATTTGCACTTCTTATCAAATCAGAAACAAAAGAATAAGCGTCAAAAATCTGTCCGTTAAAAAAGATACCTTGTTTTGGCTTGATTTGTTTGTTTTCAATTGTCTTGAAAAGGGTTTCGAATTTTTCATCATATCCTACCTGCTTTATTTCAATCCTGTCCAATCTTTGGAAAATTTGGGCATTTAAGGCAATAAATCTTCTCATAGCAACAAAAGCATTTATAATTTGAATACTTATTTTTACAGCAGTGTTACTTTTTAAAACGCTTGAAAGCATAGCAACACCTTGTTCTGTGAATACATAAGGTGAAAATCCACCTAAATGCTTTTTTGAAGGTATCGCATTTTGCGATACCAAGCGATTAATTTCGGAGTTATTTAATCTAAACATGAAATTAAGGGGAAATCTTCCTATATTTCTTTTAACTTGCTCTCTTAACCTAATTGCTTTTACATCATAAAGTTCAGCCAAATCTCTATCAAGCATTACCTGCAGTCCCCTTATTAAATGGATTTTATCTTTAATATTCTCTGGATGTATTATTACCTCTTTATTCATTTTTATTTTAATTAAAAGAACTAGTATTTATTTTCTTGTCCGGTTTTGTGTACAGATTTTCAGCTTTTGTAGAAGCTTTCTTTGATAGCTTTGGTTGGTTTTTGATTGGATTAAATGGGTTATTAGCAGAGGCAAGTTGTGATTTAGAATTGATTAAAGAAAATCTCCCTAAAAACGGCTGTGTCCAGAATAGCTGAAAAAGCTACAAAAACTATTATCTAAAAAATTAAGACTCGAGGAAAAGAAATCTTTTCAATAATCTTTCTTACATTCTAAACTCTTATTCTGGACAGAGCCCTAAAAACACAATTATTATAAATAAGTAATAATATTATTACAATAATGAATAATATAAAAATCTTAAAATTCCTAATAAATAACCGAAACAAGGAGTTCAGCATAAACCAAATCTCAAAGGAATTAAACTTAAATTATAGAATCGCTTACCAAGAAACACATAAATTAAGAGCATTAATCAATATAAGAATATTAGGAAATTCTAAACAATGCCAATTTAATAATAGATTCAACTATCTTATACTTAAAACAGAAAATGAAAGAAAAGAAGAAATCCTAAAAAACAAGAACTTAAATGTAATAAATAATGAACTAGAAAAAATAAAAAGCCCATTTTACATATTACTCCTTTTTGGATCTAGTGTAAAAGAAAATAAAAAAGGTTCAGACATAGATTTGTGCCTAATTTCTGATGATAAAAAAAATGTAGAACAATTAAAACAATCTTTAAACTGGTTACCATTAAAACTGCACATAATTGATTTTAATACAAATGAATTTAAACAAATGCTAAATACTAAAGAAGATAATGTTGGAAAAGAAATATTAGAAAATAATATTATTTTGCAAGGAATTGAAGATTTTTACAGACTATTAAATTTTTCAAGTTTTATGTAAAATCAAATGTTTTTTCTCAATA
Source organism: Nanobdellota archaeon (assembly GCA_018896675.1). Lineage (GTDB taxonomy): Archaea > Nanobdellota > Nanobdellia > SCGC-AAA011-G17 > GW2011-AR17 > JAHIMK01. The sequence continues at coordinate 683 of JAHIMK010000025.1, read as the reverse complement.
AGTGTTATAAAGAATTAATAACGAAATCAGTTAATGCTTGAAAAAGAAAGAATTAAAGAAGCTGAAATAAATTTTGCTCATTATATTAATGAAGGACTTTTAAGAAAAAAAGAGTTTAAAAATTTAATTTTCAAAACTTACCTAAATAATCATGAAGAATCATTAAAAATAGCAGAAGATATCTTCAAAAAGAAAAGTTCTAGTCTTTGGACAATCGTCACAAGTTATTATTCAATGTTTTATATTGCCAATGCAGTAATTTTTAAAATAGGATATAAAGTTGGAGATAAAATTGCACATAAAATAACAGCAGATGCATTAATTGTATTGACAAGAGATAAATTAAAGCAAAGCATTCTTGAAAGCTATGAAAAAGTAAGTGAAGAAGCTTTAGAGCTTTCAGACAATCTCTTAAAATCATTTGATTATGAAAGAGGTAAAAGGTCAAAGATACAATACCATACAACAGAAGACATAAAACAAAATAAAGCCCAAACTTCATTATACAGAGCAAGATTATTTGCCCTTGAAATGAAAAAACTACTTGCCTCTGCTAAACAAAGCTAGTTGTCAGTCTTAAACAATATAATTAAGAACAAAGAAAGCCGCTACAACATAAAACAGTAAATTCTAGGAAAGATGTTCAAGAAGCTATTTTAGGCTACTCCAAAAAAGCGTAATAT
>JAHIMK010000143.1 GCA_018896675.1 Nanobdellota archaeon | reverse complement strand
ATATTGCTTGGCTTAACCTCTGAAAAAGAAGTTCTCCCAATTTTTCAGGAACTTTATGGGATGCGAAAGGCATTAAATGAAGATGCCATAACGAAGTTGGAAAACATTCGGAAGCGGCTATGTGATATAATCCTTGTTAATTAGTAGTTTAATTTAATGGGGCAAAGAAGATGAATAAGAATGAAATTCTTAGAGTTGCTGCTAATGAGTTTGCTGAAAAAGTACATAAACTATCCAGTCCTCTCGAAATTGCCATAATAGGCTCAGTGGCTGGAGATGACCCCTATCCCAATGATCTTGATTTGGTCATCATTATTCGTAATCTTGAGGAGATTACAACTATAGCAAAGTATGCCCGACAGATGAGCAGACACTATCATGGCTGGGAAGTTTTTCTCTTTGATGAGGATGTATCACTCATAGGCAGGATCTGCCATCGTAAAAAGTGCCCGGAGCAATCAGTTGACTGTTCTGTTCCGGGATGTGGTCAGCCACCTCACTTAAGGGTGCATCCTGATTTTGAATACAATGAGAAGATATTTTTAACTTCACCCATTGACGTTCTCTGGACCTCTTTCAAAATGAGTCGTTTACTTGAGCGCAAGGATGAGTTAGGCATCGATGAATCACGGGGATATCCTGTGTTGGAGGATATTAAGATAAAGTGCATACTTTGCGGTAAAATATTTTTATTCACCGCCAGTGAACAGAAATGGTACAAAAAACGGGGACTTACCCCACCCAAACGATGTCCAGATTGCATAGAACAGGAATATTATTAAGGGATTAAAAAATTGGTAGCTTGACCGTGGGCTATCGTTGGATAAATTACAGATAAAAGGGGAGGGAGATAATTAAAGATGAAGAAATTCGACCAGAGAGAACGGGAGAGAGATGGATATGCGAATCATGTTCGGATATACAAGGTTAGACTGAGTGAAAGAAGTGTTAAGGTACGGAGGGTGAGAGATGAAATTATCTAAAGAAGACGTTAAGCTGTTTTATAGACTATATAATCCTTTATTAGTTTATGTCAATAAAAAGTTTAAGATAATAGAAGGCATAGATTCCCCAGAAGATCTTAAGAAATTTTCTATAAAAAAAATAAACAAAGTTAGAGATAGATTGTATAAACATCCTGAGTTGATTAACTCATTTGTTGCAGAGAATCCTTTAAACTTTTCTGCCAATGAATTAAAAGTAATTGGCAGTTGGAAAGAGTTTGTTAAAGAGAAATTCCTTATTTTTCGTTATTTGAAGAACTATACTGTTTTTCTTGATACAGACGAGTTTCCAAAAGCTTATGGAGTTCTTGCTCTTAATACTGCCTTTGAAGAGATGGTCGGATCCTGCCTCCCAGCAATGGTTGAAGCTGTGCTTTTACCGTTCAATGGTAAAATCGTATATGACGGTATCCTTTTCCCATATTCTATGACTTTCGGTGGCGGTATTCGCCGTAGCTTCAATGATGCTTATCAAGAAGCTAAATCGAGATTTGGCATAATTACATCTCTTCCCTTCTCAACAGAAAAGGTAGAACAAAATGATGCGGTCAATTTAAGGTTTTATCTAAGAAGCAAACGTAATCGTGAAAGGTACTGGGAAGAAAGAGAGGAATTAATTAACAAAGACCCAGGTCTTTTAACACTTTACCATCAGGAAATGGGTAAAATTTATGCTAGAACATATGGAAAACGGCTACGTGAAATTGGTTTGACCAATGCATGGTTTGCCATACTTGAGGGTATGACTATTGCAAGTGGAGCAACGAAGGACGAGGTTGGACGAATTTTACAATGCATTCTCCCGACTGAAAAAAGGAAGTTTGTTTATATCTTCCGATTAAAGGAGAAATAAAAATGTTTGTAGTTCCATCGCTTAACAGTGCGTATCTGGCTTCATGACTTTGGCTTTTGTTCAAATCCTGCTTTGCGGGAATTCACACACTCTGACATTATCTGTGAAGTCTGACAATGTAGACAAAGGAGAATTAGAATGGAAGTTAATTGGCATGATATTACTTATCTTAAATTGGGTAACGAACGACAAAGGAATACACATTCTGTACTTAATAAATTGAAGATATTTAAAATATTAAGAGAATATAATCCTACTTTAGTTGGTACAATTCCATTAGAAATTGATATTTCAGAAAGTGACCTAGATATAATATGTGAGGTTTATGATTTAGAGGAATATGAAGAGCTTGTTATTAGATCATTTAATAAATACGATAATTTTCATATTAAACGGCAAACGGTTAAAGGTTTGCTAACTTCTTTAGCATATTTTGGTTACAGGACAAAAAATAGGGACACCTATTTTCTTTGTCATCGATTATAAGAGATAATGGGGTCTTCACAAGTTCGCAAATCATTGAAGAGTCACTGAAATAAAAATGGATGAAATAAATAAAAGGATTTTTAAAACTTTGTGAGCGCTT
>JAHIMK010000102.1 GCA_018896675.1 Nanobdellota archaeon | reverse complement strand
TTGAGCAGGCTATGGCTGACGACTTCCGCGCCCGCACTGAGCCTGGCCAAAGTGTCGGTGGGGGCGTCGCGCAGGGCCTGGCCGAAAAGTTGGGATAATTTCATAAGAGTTCTCCAGAAGTGGACGTATTGTATGATGCAGATTATCTATGCCTCTCCGCACCTATTCCATATCGGGAAAAACTCTCAGCGATACGCCTCCCGGCGATGTTTGATGCGGTATATCGTCACGCTCTTCATTCTATCGTCAATATCATATGGGTGTATTTCATTTCAGTTGAAGCAACCGTCCCGCAGGTTTTGAAATACGGTCAAATTGGCTCAATCCAACCTGCGGGACGTTCTGGTATAACTGACTTGAAAATAGCCTGTATTTTCATCCTTTAGGGTGCCCCGCAGGGCATGAAGTCTCATTTGAAACGCACCCATATCATATAGTATGCGGTACGTCCCGATCCGCAACGAATAACCCGCATCGCCTTTGAGCTTTATTGAGTCGGGCGGACGCGGGTTTAATTCGAGCGAGTCAATATGTTTGGTAATCAGGCGGGCATAATCAGCAGGAATGTTTTTCAAATCCTTATAAGCGGCACGGCGCAGTTCAATCTGGTACATTCTATTCCCCCAACTTCAATTCTTTCTTTGCAATATTCCAGGGAATCTTTTCCTCTTTGATGGCGCGTATCTGCTTCATCTCATCGGCGTCTTCGGCGTCTTCCAGTACGGTTAGAATCTGTTCCCAAAGGTTCATATCCACCATCACGGCCGATTGCTGGCCGTTCGGATTGACCACGAATTTGACGGACTTAAGAATTTCTGCGACTGTCATCTTTCACCTCGCGGCGCAATTATACACTACCCGCCCTGAGCGGACGGATGAACCCGGCGCGCATGAGCAGTTGATGGCTGACGACTTCCGCGCCCGCACTGAGCGAAGCCGAAGCGTCGGCGGGAGCGTCGCGCAGGGTCTGGCCGAAGAGTTGAGGTAGTTTTATGGGAATTTTCTCCGAAATTCGCTTGCCGAGATTCATGTATAATAACAGCAGCCTGATTTTTTTCCGGGAGAAAAACCATGAAAAGGATAGCCTGTTTCCTGTTTTCCACCATGATCATCAGCGCGCTCACCGCCTGCGGACCTGCTCCAGCCGCGCCGACATCGACAGCCACAGACAGCCCAATGCCCACAGCGACTTATACGCCCAGCCCGACAGCCACTTATACTCCTGTGCCCCCTCTGGATGGAAGGCTGTTCTTTGATATGAATGGCTCTGGATTGCAGGATGAGGCGATTTTCAACTATGATCCTGCAAGACTCGCAGATCCACGGCAGCCGCTTCAGCCGGATTTGGATAAAAGCATAGATGCTTATGTCAGCGCTCACCCCGATCTCAAGAACGGCGATCTGATAACAATAGAGGAGCCGGGGCTTTCTAGCTATACTGTGTGCGTGAAATCAGATTGCGTGCAGACAGATGCAGAGGGCAATTTCTCGCTTCCTAATCCAAGTGGAACCTCAAGGGTAAGCATAAAAATAACTGACCCAAATGCAGATAATCCATCGTTGGCGATGAGATATATCAATGATTGGAAGGGGCCAGTCGTTGTGCCTGCTTATACTAAAGATGTGGATGCGGCGACAATGGCAAAACTCACAACAATCCCTGGATGTGATGCAGATTTAGTTGCGCGTGTGTGCAAGCTTGATGAAGACACATTACAAGTAAGGGATCAGCACCTGAATGACACAAGTATAATCCCGATTGGGGATGGCATGACTATAGTTGCGGGAAAGCAAAATGAGGTTGGCTTGATGCTGGGGTTCTTGACGCTGCCTTTTGTGCAGGAGCAGGTGCCGGAGCCGTTCATATGGAATTATTTTGATATTTTGAGTGTCAATCTTTGGCCTTCAAATTATACAGTCAATGATGTTAGGAATGGCATCGTGCTAAATTATAATGGGGAGTATAACCAACCTCTTAATATCCAACAACTTCAAAGGTTAATTGCTGGCGACCTTATTGCAGGAATAGATGATGGACATCCCGGCCTTGACTATCGTGTCGATGTTGGTAATTTTATTATATCAACGCTTCCAACATCAACGGTTCTCTAC
>JAHIMK010000103.1 GCA_018896675.1 Nanobdellota archaeon | reverse complement strand
GGAAGAGCGCGTTAATATCGCCGTTGGAACGCTCATTCCTCACTTGGTCGAAGTTGGATTCAACATGGAGGATCTCATCATTGACCCGCTGGTGCTGACCGTTTCCGGCTGCCAAGAATATTGCCCACAACTCATCGAAGCTGTTCGCATGTTGCCGTTCTCTTGGGATCCGGCCCCGATGATCTCGGTCGGCTTGTCCAACGTCTCTAACGCCGTCCCCCCGGAAGGCCGCCCGCTCATTAATCGCGTCTATCTGGCCATGCTGATGGGCGTCGGCCTGCAGATGATGATCGCCAATCCATTCGATAAAGAGCAGAACGATGTCATCCGCTGGATCGAGAGCAAGGATCAGTCCTCGCCGCTGGCTCGCGTCTACAACAAGATTGCCGAACGCATCGAAGCCAGTGATGAACCTCAATACGAGGACTTCGACCTGTCCGACCCCGAGCAGGCCGCCATCTGGAAGACAGTGCAAATCCTGCTCAACAAAGTCATCTATGCCGAAGGATATCTCAATCAGTAGCTGCTCAGGAGTGTCACCCCTTCGCTTCACTCCCTGGCCTAGCCCGCCAGGGCAGGCAGGGCAGGCTCTGAAGTAAGTCGGATTGGCAATCCGACCTACGAATTGCGCGGATCGCGCTAAATGATACCGAGTAAGTCGGATTGGCAATCCGACCTACAAATTGCGCGGATCGGGCAAATGATACCGAGTAATTATATAATCAGCAAATTACAATAAGGAGAAGCTCATGTCGGATCAGAAGATGACCGTCGAACAGCTTCTGGCGAAGGCAACCAAGCCGGCTTCCGATGCCATGCTGCTTCACCCATTCTACCGGGGGAAGGTTGAGACTGCGCTTAAATGCTCCGTCCGGGACTTTAATGATTTTGCCATCTGGTACACACCAGGAGTGGCGGCGCCATGCAAAGCAATCGCTGCCAACCCGGAATTGGTGTATGAGTACACCAACAAGTGGAACACCGTCATTGTGGTCAGCGACGGCACGCGTGTCCTAGGCTTGGGTGACATCGGCCCCAAAGCCGGTTTACCCGTTATGGAGGGCAAAGCCCTGCTCTACAAGTACCTGGGTGGGGTGGATGGTGTCGCTGTCATGCTTGACACGAAGGATCCAGACGAGATCATCAACATCGTGCTGGCTTTGCAGCCCGGTTTTGGCGGCGTAAACCTGGAAGATATCTCGAACCCGAAATGCTTCTACATCCTGGATACGCTGCGCGAAAAAGCCGAGATCCCGGTCTGGCACGATGACCAGCAAGGCACTGCCACTGTCACGCTTGCGGGGCTGATCAATGCCCTCAAGGTGGTCGGTAAAAAGATGAGCGAGGTCAAGATCGCTTTCATTGGCACCGGCGCATCCAACGTGGCTTGCTCGCGTTTGATCTTCGGTTGGGGCGCCGACCCGGCCAGGTGCCTGATGGTGGACAGCAAAGGCATCCTCGGCAAACATCGCAAAGACTTGGAAATGCGCAAGGCCGAATACGTGGATAAATGGAAGTTGTGCAACCTCACCAACGCCGAAGGCCGCGAAGGCGATATCCCCGATGCGATGAGGGGAGCGGATGTGGTGATTGGCCTGTCCAAATCCGGGCCGGGCGTCATCCTGCCGGAGTGGATCAAGACGATGGCCAAGGATTCAATTGTCTTTGCTTGCGCCAACCCGGTACCCGAGATATGGCCCTGGGAAGCCAAGGAAGCCGGCGCGACCGTCGTCGCAACGGGGCGTTCCGATTTCCCCAACCAGGTCAACAACTCGCTGGGTTTCCCCGGCATCTTCCGTGGCACGCTGGATGTGCGCGCCAGCACAATCACCGACGAAATGTGTTTCGCGGCTGCTCAAGCCCTCGCCGACCATGTCGGCGACAGGCTGGATGCGGAGCACATCCTGCCCGATATGGACGACTGGGAAGTCTTCCCGCGCGAGGCGGCGGCTGTGGCGATGAAGGCCATCGAGCAAGGGCTGGCGCTCAAGCCGATGACTTATCAAGAAGAATTCGATAATGCTACCAGGATCATCCGGCGCTCGCGCCAGTTGACCAAGATGATGATGGAGCAGGGCT
>JAHIMK010000109.1 GCA_018896675.1 Nanobdellota archaeon | reverse complement strand
TGTTGGCGGCCGGGGCGAAAAACAGGAAGGTGATGGCCGGGCCAAGTCCGGCGCCTTTCTTGTAAATCCCAGCGAAAAGCGGGACGATGGTGCAGGAACACACCGCCAGCACCGAACCGGCCAATGCCGCGGCCGGATACGAAATCCACTTGGGCGTGTTGCGGCCCAGGAAGCGGGTAACGGATTCTTTTGGGATGAGCGCGGTCATCCCGCCAGCAATGTAGAAGGCAGGTACAAGGCACAACAATACATGCGCGGCCAGATAGGCGGCCAGGTTGCCTAATCCCCCTTGCAGCAACTTCACTAGAAACGATAGGATTTCAGGCAATATTGTTCCTTTCTCCACCATACACTTTAGGGTGGTGGCTCAGATTAAGTGATACGATTCGTGGGGCGGGATGATATCCCGCCAAGTCAAGGGTCTGCGGGATGCCATCCCGCACCACATCACTTACTCGTGTACCACTACCCACTTTAGAAATGGGACGCAGACACTTGCACCTGGCGCAAGTGCAGGTGTAAACGCCGATTTACGCTGATAAAAAAGTTATGCTTCTTCTCGCTTGCAGCGGCAATTCGGGCAATAACACTCCGCTGAAGGGGCCAATTTCGGTAGCGTCACGCCTTGAAGTTCTGCCACTTGCTGGATCAAGCCAAGCAGTGCCGGGTTGTTCAGCCGGTAATGGATATTGCGTCCGTGGCGGCGGTCAATGACCAGACCCGCCTCTCGCAGGGCCATCAGGTGCTGCGAAATATACGCCTGCCGCCAGCCGAAGGTCGCTTCGAGATGGCAGACGCACGGCTCACCTCTGCCAATCGCAAGCAGAATTTGCAGCCGCGCCGGTTGGCCAATAGTTTGTAGAAATACGGCCATCTCGTTGAAAGGGGATACATTCGCCGTCACGAATATATTGTACAGCCCCCCTGTCGCGACGGGTTAGTGTGGAATGTCATACGGATCAGTTACCTTATGTAACGTTAATTTAGTTCCCGCCTTCTGCCGCCAGGTGCATTGCTATTGGACGTTCACCCTCTGCGAAACCCGAGAGCAAAATCAAGACATTGGTCACTGTATTTCCCCTATTGCGCCAACGATGCTGAAGGTGCGCAGAAAACAACAGGCTATCCCCCGGTTCGAGATTGTAAATTTCTTTTTCGACTTGATATTCCAGTTGCCCGCGCAGGCAGAAAACGAACTCGTGTCCGGTATGCACCATGCTGTTGTTGCCGCTGCTGGCCCCGCTTTCCAAGGTCAACATAAACGGTTCTACCCGGCCGACGAACTGTTCTCCACCCAGCCCTTCCCATATACCGCGCTGGAAAGAAACACGCGTGCGTTCATTTGCGCGCAGAAATACCACCCGGTTACGCTCCATTTGCGGGCCGAAGAAGGCCGTAACAGGCACATCCATTGCGTCGGCGAGCTTATACAGCGTACTGACAGAGGGTGAGGTCTTGCCGCGTTCGATCATGCTTAGGGCATTCGCGGAAAGCCCGCTTCGATGCGCCAAAGCCCGCATGGACATTTCCCGCTCTTTGCGAAGTTCGCGCAGGCAGGAGGCAACATCTACAGAAAGTGCTTCCTTGTCAAACAGGTTCATGGTGACCTCAGGCAGACGAATGAACTCATACTACCACATCTCATCGAAACAGGCTCTACCGCTTTTTGTAGAGTGCACGCAAACCATGTCAGTGGGACAAGTCTATAGACTTGTCCTACGCGCTCCAGATGACAACCTTTGCGTGCACACTTTTTGTATTATTTGGGAAAACCCGTGAAAGAGGGAAAAGAAAGTAGAGCGAAACACCAACGAAGGTATAATTTATATGTGACATAATGCGATGTTTTATGTGACGCTATTCACTATTTGATCTCTCCTGCACATGTTACGATAAGTTATATATGCGAGTATGCGAATAAGGACAGGATATGATTACACCTACTCTCGCTCAAGAAGTCTCTAATCTTCATGCAGACATGTGCTCTGCGTTGGCCGATTCGACGCGCTTGCTGCTATTATACGCGCTAAATGAGCAACCCCGCAACGTCACAGAATTGGCCACTGAGCTGAATCTGCCGCAGCCAACCATCTCGCGACAACTCAAGGTTCTGCGCGAACGCGGCCTGGTTCAGGCGGCGCGGCAAGGCGTCAATGTACAGTACAGCCTGACGGACAGACGCCTGATCGAAGCGCTGGATTTGCTGCGAGCGGTCATGCGCAGTCGCATTCATTACCAGGCCCGGCTGATCGAGGAAATCGCATAATCGTTGGCGGTTAAGTCCATACTGTCACAGAACCAGGAGACACGAGTCTTATGGAAATTATTCTCAAACCAATCGGCATCATTCACAGTCCCTTTCACAGTTTGGAAGAAATGCCCATCCAGCCAACAAGCGACATAGGCGAACCGGGCATTGTGGAAATCTATCCTGAATACTTTGATGGTTTGAAGGACTTGGAAGGTTTCTCTCACATTTATCTTCTCTACCATCTTCACAAGATTCACCAGTCCAGATTACTTGTCACGCCCTTTCTCGATAAAGAACCGCATGGAATTTTTGCGACTCGTGCGCCTGGCCGTCCGAATCCAATCGGCTTATCTTTAGTGAAAATTATCCGCATAGAGGATAATCTTATCCATGTTGATCGGGTAGATGTTCTCGACGAAACTCCCCTTCTGGATATTAAGCCGTATGTGCCTGAATTTGAAGACGTTCACGATGTTCGGGTAGGATGGCTGGAACAAGCAAAAGGGCAAGTCCGTACACTGAAGTCAGATGATCGTTTTAGATGAGCAAATCCTTCAAAGCGAAAATAAGGAGGCGCGAGAGAAATGAACACACATAGCATCGGCCCCAAAGGATACTGTGTTTGCCCGAAATGTGGCGAAAAGGTATTACATCAAGCAGGCAAACCGTGTGGAGAAGAGACATGCCCGAAGTGCGGTAGTAAGATGGTGAGGGAAGGTTCATATCACCACCAACTTATCGAAGAAAAGAAAAAGGAAAGAGGTGTCAAATGAAAATCGCCATTGCTTCTGATGATGGAAAAACAATTGCTTCTCATTTCGGCAGGACGAGAGGCTTCATTGTTCTTGAATCGGACGGTAAGAGCGTTGGGAAACAGGAATACCGACCAAATACATTTACTGGTCATGCGAGAGGTTTGGAAGGCGCGGAACATGGATTGGATCGGCACGCCCCTATCTTGAATGCACTATCAGATTGTCAAGTGGTCATTTCGCATGGGATGGGAAGACGAATTTATGAGGACTTGAAACAAGCAAACATCGAGGTTTTTATCACTGACGAAACTGACTCCGAAAAGGCAATTGAGTTATTCATTCAAGGGAGACTGATTGATAGACCAGAGTTAAGTTGTGATCATTCCCACGAATAGAACTGTTCTTGCCCGAACTGCCGCCCACCCGCGTGCTGTCATCACACAATCTAAAGAGGTAAGTCAATGAAGAAAGCAAAACCCTTTTGGATGAGCGGCAGGTGCTTGTCATTGGCCATTTTCAGCAGGGCCGATGGGAAGCCCATTTTCAGCGGCGCGGCCCACAGGACGAAGTCGGCGTTGATGACTGCCCGATCCATTTCGATGGAAGCGTCCCGCGTTACACACTCGCCAGGGGTCTTCACCCAGCAGCCCCAACAGCCCACGCAGTAGCGCAGGGGCAGGCCGCGCAGGTCGAGTTGTGCCACGTTGTGGCCTTCGGCTTCGAGGCTGGATTTCACTTGGGTGAGATAGGCGTCGAAGGGCGATGGTTCGGGGCTGCCGTTCAGGATGGTGATTTTCATTACTCCCTACTTTCCACTGCTAAACGCATAGCGGATGGCGTTCTTTGAGCAGTTGTCCACGCAGGTGCCGCACAGAATGCACTCGGCGTTTTCCATCTTGCCAATCTGCACCATTCCATTTACGTCCAGACTCATCGGGCAGTTGCTGGTGCATTTCTTGCAGTCGGCGCAGGCGGAGGCGTCGGCCGCCAGCCGCAGGGACGGCCAGGCGAAGCGGTTGCGCATCCAGCGCCCGATCATCATGAAGGGCGCCATCCAGCAGATGGTGTGACAGCCAGCGCGGCGCCCGGCAAAGACGGCCAGGCCGATGAACAGGCCGATGACTGTGTAGTAAGTAATGTACTTGACCGGTTCATCCACCGAGGCGCCTGATTCCGTCAAATGGAGCAGGTTCACACTGGAATATCCGTCCGCCCGGATCGCCAGCCAGACGATCAGGCTGATCCACGGAACCCAGATGGCCCATTTGATCCAGTCAATCTTGCGCCCGTTGACGGGGCGGTTGTTGAGTGGCTCGACGATCTCCTGCATCCCGCTGCCGGGACAGACCCAGCCGCACCAGGCGCGTCCCAGGAAAAGCGACGAGACGAACATCAGCCCGAACATGACGGCGCTGCCGTTGAGGATGCCGTTCATCGCCCCGTCAATGATGACGTAGGGCGAGAGGAAGTTCATTGTTATCGGGAAGGATAGAAAGGCCAGGATGACGATGGCTTTGCGGATACGCTGGCGCAGGGGAAGTTGACGGTTCATGCTATGCTCCAATAATTGTGGTAAACAGGGTTTCTGGTGTGGACATCTCTGTCCATCTCCGTTTATCCCTGGTGAATTTACTTCTGCGGCGCCTGGCCGCTCTTGATGCGTTCAATGACGCTCTCGGCCCATTCCAGGTTGGCGCGCATGTTGCGGATGCCATTTTCAAGGGTCAGCATCCAGAAGAAGTGCTCGCGCGGCGAAGTGATTTCCTGTTGGTAAGGCCCAATCTGGGGCGGGACCTGGTCATATTGGGCGAGTAGGGCGCGCATAATCGCGGCGAAGCCTTCGAACTTGGCCAGGATCTCATTGTTCGATAATTGCCCGGCGAAGAAGACTTGGATCAACGGGGCGCTGCGCGGCTCATCGAGCGGAGGCGGGCCGGCCAGCCATTTCCGCAATTCATGCCTGCCTGCTTCGGTGATGAGGTAGACCTTGCGATCGGGGCGGTCTTCCTGGGGGACTTTCTCCATTTCAGCAAAACCCTGTTCCGTCAACCGCGCCAGGGTGCGGTAGATCTGGCTCTGGTCGGCCGGCCAGAAGTGGCGCACAGACGTATCGAAGATTTTCTTCAGGTCATAGCCGGTGTATGGGTGATAGTTCAGGAAGCCGAGGATGGCGAATTCTAGGGACATAATGGACAATCCTTGTATAGGATAAGTATTATATTGTATAAATCCTATAATACCTTCTATTGTTGGATTTGTCAATATCTTTGGAGAACGAATAATATTTGAAATTAGGATTGACATTTTATTCCACTTGTA
>JAHIMK010000024.1 GCA_018896675.1 Nanobdellota archaeon | reverse complement strand
GCCTTAAACGGCGCTACCGCAGGAAGTGCGGTAAGTAACGCTTTGGGAGATGAAAGGTTGCTTTCGTCAATGAACCAAGAACTCTCTTTGCATTCAATCTAATGGATGCCCCACAGCTTGCTGTGATTGGGAGGCTTCACTCTAATCCCAACATTAAATCTTTTCCTAGTTGAATTTTTAAACTTCCTTTTTTACAGGCTTTTTCAGAAAAGGTTTCTACTTCATCTTTATGTATTCCATCATAAACTAGTAAAGGAACAGGATCTGCGGAATGTGCTTTCAATTCACAAGGAGTGTTATGGTCGCAGGTTACTATTAATTTAATATGTTCTAATTTTCTTAATTTTGAAAAGAATTTTTTGTCTATAATTTCAATCATCTTTTTCTTTTCTTTTGGCAGACCATCATGCCCGGGAATGTCAGTTTCTTTGAAATGTATGTATAGATTTTTATCAGTTTTATTTAATGCTTTTACTGAAGCTTCTATTTCCTTATCCAATGATTTGTAAAGATGTTTGTATGCATCACTTGATGTGATTCTAGGATATCTAAATTTTAAAACGTCCATTCCAACTAATTTTGTTATTCCTATTTCTAAAGGCATGCCAACAACTGCAGCCCAATTTTTTTTCTTTGGAAAACTAGGCAATTTATTTCCTGCATCCCTTGGCAATATTACGTTTGCCATTGCTAAATTCTTATTTTTTCTTTGTTTGTTTATTGGATGCAGTTCTAACAATGCCCTACTTTGCCTTACAAATTCATTAATAATTTCCGCAGTTTTTTTTGCTTTATTATCTAAGGGTTTACATTCCTGAATTGTAAATTCTTTATTTGCCTTAGCAACTCCAAATGTTCCTTTCTTTTCATAAGCTGGATCCACATTAGAAATGTTTGCTGAGAAATCACCATATAATACCAACACCCCCCTATGTTCTGTAGTGCTTTTAAATTTAAATTTGCATGGCAATTTTACTTCTTTGTTAATAGTTCTAGCTAAATCTTTGGCTTCTTTAGTTGTTAATGACCTGCCTACTCTTCTGTCAACAATACTATTATTTTCAATTGTAGCAAAGTTTGTTCTTAATGCTAAGAATTTTCTTTTAAGTTTAAAGCCAGCGCCATAAGCTTCTAATGGCCCTCTGCCTGTAAAATATTTTTCAGGGTCATAGCCAAGTAATGCAGTTACTGCTACATCTGATTCAGGAGCTATATCTTTCCCAACTGTATACATTAAACCGCATGCACCTTCTTTTGCAAAATAATCTAAGTTTGGAGTTTTTGCAGCTTCAAAAGGGGTTTTATTTTTTAGTTCTTTATTTGGCAAATCAGCTGCTCCGTCTAAGATTACAAATATTGTTCTCATTAGCTTAATTAATGATTTTAAGTTTTATTAAGTTTTGGTTACTCTTTTTTCTTTAGAATTTCACAATTTAAAATGTCTTTAACTTCATAAGTAATTATCTCATAATTAAAGGGCTTATTTGATTCAATATCATAAGTTGAAAGTTCTATATGATTTTCATCTAAACTTTTTACATAACCTACTATCTTTGAAACTTCTACTGTAAAAGATTTTCTATATTCTAATTCTACAATATCCCCTAAACTTACCCCTTTTAGATGTTTCATTAGTTTATTTAATTGTTTTAATATTATTTAAGATTAATTAGACTTATAAATAGTTAATTTCTTTGAAATATTATGAAAATTAAGCAAATTCCAGAAGATTTTGTTGTAAAAGAAATTGCTAATATTAAATTAGATGGCGGTAGCTTTGCTTACTTTAAATTAAAGAAAAAGCTTTGGAATACAATAGATGCTGTTAATGAAATTGCTAAAGTTTTGAATGTTAATTTCAATAGGTTAAGATATGCTGGAATAAAAGATAGGCAAGCTGTGACAGAACAGTTCATTTCTGCTGAAAATGTTTCAAAAGAAGCTTTAGAAAAGGCAAAGGTAAAAGATATTGAAATAGAATATTTAGGGCAGTCTTCTGAACGAATGCATACTGGTTTGTTAATTGGAAACGAGTTTATAATTACAATCCGAGACATTGATGAGCAATTAGAAGCTGTTAAATTTATTCCAAATTATTTTGATGATCAACGATTTGGTCTTAACTCAAATAATCATTTGGTTGGGAAAGCTTTGCTTCAAAAAGATTTCAAAAAAGCTTGTGAACTAATGGAGTTAGAAGTTTTTAACAATGATTACATCAATGCATTGAAAAGAAAAAAAGCGGTTCTAAAACTTTGCTTTAACGCATATCAATCCTATCTGTTCAATGAAGCTCTTAAAGTTTATATTCAAAAAAATTCTGAATTCAAAGAAGCTGAATACAATTTAGGAAAACTAGCTTTTCCTAAAAACAAAATTGAAAATTTTACTTTGCCTCTCTTACAGTTTGACACTGAATTAGAAGAAAATATCAAAGAGATTTATGAAGAAATATTGTCTAAAGAAAAAATAACTAAAAGAGATTTCATAATAAGACAATTTCCAGATTTATTGCAAATAACTCAAGATAGAAAAGCCTTTATTGAAGTTGAAGATTTTGAAACCATAGAATTCTCAGATGATGAGCTAAATGAAGACAAGAAAAAACAAATTGTAAGGTTCAAATTGCCTAAAGGAAGTTATGCTACCATTGCGATAAAAGCTTTAGCAATAAATTTAAATAGTTGATATATTAATGAGCAAATATGTTTAAATTCCTTAAAGAAAAGCTGAAATCAGCAGTTAAAAGGGTTACAAGAAGTGTTGAAGAAGAGCCTGAAGAGATTATAGAAATTCCTAAAGCTGAAGATTTTAAGCAAGAAGAACCTGAATTAATTGAAGAGATTAAAGAAGAGGCAGAAGAAATTCTTGAAGCTGAAGAAATTAAAGAAGAAGTTCCTGAATTAATTGAAGAGATTAAAGAAGAGGCAGAAGAAATTCTTGAAGCTGAAGAAATTAAAGAAGAAGTTCCTGAAGTTATTATTAAAGAAGAACCAATTATTGAAGAACCTAAAAAAGAAATAAAACCAAAAAAAGAATATAAAATGAAACCGATTCTTGAAGAAAAAAAAGGTTTCTTTCAAAAAATTAAGTCTGCAGTAGGTACAAAAAAGATTTCCGAAACTAAGTTTGATGAATTATTCTGGGAATTAGAAGTTGCCATGTTAGAAAATAATGTTGCTTTTGAAGTAATTGGAAAAATAAAACAAGATTTGAAAGAAGATTTAGTAGAAAAACCTTTGAAAAGAGGAGATATTGAAGGTATAATTCTTAAAAGTTTAAAAAGAAGCGTAGAAACGCTTTTTGATGATACTGAAGAGATTGATTTAATTAAAAAGATTAAAGAAAAATCAGAAAAACCATATTCAATCGTTTTCTTAGGAGCAAATGGTTCTGGAAAAACTACAACCATCGCAAAAATAGCATATTTCTTAGAAAAGAAAGGCTTCAAATGCGGATTAGCTGCAGGAGATACCTGGAGGAGTGCTGCAATACAACAATTAGAAATGCATGCAAAAAAACTTAATATTCCAATTGTAAAACATGATTATGGTGCAGATCCTGCTGCTGTTGCTTTTGATGCAATAAAAATGGGAAAAGCTAAACATCTAGACGTTATATTAATAGATACTGCTGGAAGACAGCATAGCAATGTTAACTTGATTGATGAAATGAAAAAAATTATCAGAGTTGCAAATCCTGACTTGAAATTATATATTGGCGAAATGATTGCAGGCAATGATTGTATTGAACAAATCCAGAGCTTTGATAAAGCTGTTAAAATAGACGGTGCAATTCTTACCAAAGTCGATGTTGATGAGAAAGGTGGAACCGCCATATCAGTAACACATGTAACAAAAAAACCTATTTACTTCTTAGGCGTAGGTCAAAAATATAATGATTTAGAAGTTTTTAACAAAGAAAAGATCATTAAAAATTTAGGATTATAAATTTAATCTTCTTCTTCCTCTTCCTCATCATTCTCACGCCTGATGACTTTAACAGAATCAAGCTTAAGAGTAATAGGAATTGGAACTGCAGCTTCTAAAAGCTCTACAATAACTTCATCTTTTTGCTGATCAATTCTAGCAATCTTTGCTTTTTCTCTTTTGAATGGACCAGAAATAATTTCGACAATATCACCTTTTTGCATGTTTACTTGTACCTTAATTTGTTCAAGCATAGGTTCTATTTCTGCATACTGAACTGGTTTATCAAGCAAACCTTTAGCATAAGGAACGCCTGCAAAAGATTCTTGAGCAGATAATTTATCCTTAGCTTCTAAGAAAATATAGCCTCTCAAGCCATGAGGTTTAATAATTGAATATACTTCTAACTTCTTTTTAAGAACATGTGAGCTAACAAAATCAACTACTTGATCTTCCCTATTAGCAGTTGTTTTCAGTGCAAAGATTATTGTTTCCATTTTATGCTATCCCTATTAATGTTCCGACAATACTTATTGCAAAGCCAATGGCACCTATAACAGCCATACCCATTGCAGAAACCTTAACAATTGTCTTAAAAGTCTCTTTATTTGGCTTTTTAGTTACTTTTATAACTCTGGCACTTTCAGCCATAAAGCTCTTCAGCTTAATCCAGAGCTGTTTAAACTTATTCATATGGCATAATATTTTAGGAAGTAGTATATAAATGTTACTACAAGAACATTTCAAAATAAAGGGTTGTTACTAATCAGTAGCGAAACATTTATAAATGCCTCCTTATTTGTATTTTTAAAGAAAAATGAGAATTAAAAACCTTAAATTAAAAGACCATATTAGAACCTTACTTATAGCATTAGGGATTGGATCTTTTGGAATACTAGCTCTTGGTTATTCTTTAGATGATGTCAAAAATAAAAAAGAAAGATTGATAGAAATTGCTGAACAAAAAGAAAAACAGCAATATTTCTTAGAAATCCCTATTAAAAAAACTAAACAAGAACTAGAAAAAATAATCTTGAAAGAAAATACTCCTAAGAAAGCTTTTGAAAGAATTAAGAAAGATATCCAGTTTACACACTATAAAGAAGGAGATGAAGTTTTAAAAGCATATCCTGGAAAAGAATTACTGCATAGATGGTATTCATTACAAGAGTTATATTCCGTAGGAGCAGGAGTTTGTATTGATGGGGCTATTGGTTTTTGTGCCTTATTAAGTGACAACCCAGAATATGAATGTAAATTATTAGTCCTAAACTATAAAAAAATTCCTAAAAATAAAGAAAAAACCAAAGAAACATTAGACAAATTTTGTGATTCATTAAATCATTATTTTAACAAAGAATGCAAAGATCAAGTTCTTTTATTACTTCAAAAAGATAAGGGACATGCTATAGCCTTTTTAAAAGATAAGGGCAAATATAGCTATGCTTCTTTTAATGACGGAAGCAAAGGAGATAATGCTGTTTTTGAAGAGACTAAATATAATGATTTTCGAAGATTCATCATTAACAAATTCCAAGATTATGAAACTTTTGGAATAATTGAAATGGATTCAAAAATTATGAGGTTTGGAAAAGCTATAAAAAGCTATGTGCAACAGGAAAAAATTGAGTGGCAGGATATTTCAAAAATGAAATCAGAAAGGTCAGCTGGATTTCAATTAGAATTAGAAAAATGAAAGGGTATAATAAATTAATAATAGGGTGGACTTTAGGAATGAGTTGTTTAGCTAGTGGTATTATTGTTGGAAAAAATTGTTCAGATGTTGAAAGAGCACCATTAAATATTCAACTTTTCAAGGAAGAATCTAAAAGATGTTTATTGCAAAGAATAAAACCTGTTTATCCTAAAGAAGTTGTTGAAAGCCTTGTAAAAAGTGCAAGAACTCCAGAAGAAGCTTTCAATATAACTTATGTATTATTAAAATTCCCAAATGATAATAAAAGATTAAAATCTGAACTTAAGTTTTGCAATGGCTTAGGATTTTATTCCCTATTAGAAAGTTTATCTATTGGAGGAGGAGTTTGCAGGGATGGAGCAATAGCTTTTTGTGCCATGTTAAGCGATAATCCGCAATATAATAGCCGAATAATTGGATTATATAATCCTAAAGCAAATTCTAGCCACCATGCTATATCTGTTTTTGAAGAAAATAAAAAATATGGTTATGCTTCCTTTAATGATGATACCACAAACTTAGGATCCGTATTTCAAAAAGCAAAATATGATTCAATTGAAGAATTATTAGGAACAGAATTTAATGTTTTTAAAGAATATGCTTACCTTATTATAAAACCTGAAGATTTAAAATTTGGCAGAGCAATAATTGATGTTGAACAAGAAGAAAAAAATGAAATTAAAGAAGTTATCACTTTTAAAACTTTTAAAGAAAAATATCAGCAAGAACAAAGTCAAATTAAAAAAGAAAAACAAATAATCAAAAAATTAACAATGGAAAAAAATGAATAATAAATTTAGAAACTTAGCGTTTAGAGTTGCAATGTTTGTAACACCATTAGCAAGTATTAGCTGCCAGCAAGATTCTTTAAAGCAAGAAGTAATACAATGCCAAAAAGAAATTGAACCTTTTCATACAAAAAAAGATATTGAAGAGATTATTCAAGAAGAAAATACACCTATAGACGTATTCATAAGAATAAAAAAAGGAATTTTATTTCAAAAGAAACATGATGAGTTAGTCCTAAAATGTCAGGACAGATGGTGTTCTATGCAGGAAACTTATGCTTTAGGTACAGGAGATTGTGAAGATGGTGCAATTATTTTTAAAGCAATGCTTAGCAATAATCCAGAATATAATGTTGAAATTGTTTGGCTATTCCCTAAAAAAAACATAGGGCATACTATTGCCGTTTATCAAGAAAATAACAAATGGGGTTATGTGTCTTTTAATGAAATTAATGGCTCTAGATTTCATGTGGCTACTTTTGAAAGTTCATCAGATGCTATAAATTCATTTAATGACCACTTTAATAAGCCTTATAGTACCTATACATTTATGAATTTCTCGGATGAAGAACTAAAGTTTGGAAAAGTATTGAACCAACATTATAAAAGAAATCCTAATTGGACTAATTTAGAGTAAATTCTTAAGAAATTATTATAAACACCTTTTCATTTCCTTCTTATATGTCTTGGAAAAAGTTTGTGAAATTTACAATCGGGAGTGCAATTGCTTTTGGTGCTTCTTTTGGAGGTTATCATGCTTATACCTATATTAATGATTATATAAAATGCAACAAGGAAATTACAATCAAACATTCTAGAAAACAAATTGAAGAGATAATTAAAGAAATAAAAACTCCCAAAGAAGCATTCTATAGAGTTTCTAAAGATTTAATTATTACTGAAAAAGCAGATGAAATAGCCGGCTGTGGCATGGGAAAAAGAAGGATGTCAATGCAAGAAAGTTATGCTCTAGGTTATGGAGATTGTGTTGAAGGAGCCCTAGCTTTTGCTGCAATGTTAAGCGACAATCCTGAATATAATGTAAGGTTCTTTAGCCTAAGGCAAGGTAATGATTCAATTTGGACTGCCAAGGATGAAGAAATCCAAGAAGAAGATAAAACTTTTTTACATCTAATTGCCAGTTATGAAATTAATAGTAAATTAGGTATAGTCTCTTTTAATAATGTCTCTAATGAAAGGGAATTAATTAAAAATTTCAAGGATAATTTTTTCTTATTAAAGGAAGGAGAAATATATTTTGATGACAGGTATCCAAAAGATGTCTTCAATTTCATAACAGATGCCAAGTTTAAATCATTAGACGGCGCAATAATAGCATTCAATAATGAAACTAATTTAGGCGGTAATATTGAATATACAGAAATCTTTTTGAATTTGAATCTTGTAAAATTTGGAAAAGGATTATAAAAAAGGTGGACAACAATCTGAGCTTCCCGCTCAGGTAGAGCAGTACCACAACAGAACGAGGGCCTATTTCACTTCTGTGTTCGAAATGGGAACAGGTGGAACCAGACCTCTATGATCGTCCAATTGTTTATTGTTTTTAGGTTGTTTATATAGTTTTTGTTTTTGTGTTTTTGTAGTTAGAGGCTGCTTTGTTTTTGGTTTTAATCAACAACTAGCTTTGTTAGCTGTGGTAAGTGTAACCTTTTTGTTGGCTCCGATAAAATAATCTTCAATATTTACCATTTTATTCAATTCCCCTTCAATAGTTTTCTTTTTTCCTTTTCAGGCTTGTCAAGATAATTATCATTAGAGATGACGCTTTTTCCTAATTTTTTTTCAATATTTTTTCTTGTATCTCCTGCAATATCGCCACCTTCTTTTGCATCTTTTTTTAATTCTACAAATTTTTGTGAATCTCTTTCTCTGGTAAATCTTGTCGTTGTTGCTTCACCCAACATAGTAAGAACTAATTCCATATCATCCATGTGATCTCTAAGATTTCCACGTTTTAAATCTTTGAATTCCTTATATTCAGCAGGGGTTAAATCAAAAGTTGCTTTGGAAATTTCAGCAGTTAAAATAGCATATTCTTTGTTTGTTTTTGCCCCGCGATTATCCCATTCATCAGTCAATTCGTCTCGTATTGCTATTCCCCTGATTCTCTTTTCAATCCAATTATCAGAATAACCTTTTTGCTTGTAAATCTCTTTCATTCTTTTTTGTGCAAGTTCAGGATTTTCTATTTCTTGTACTCTTTCATATCCAACTTTTGCCAACCATAATTTTAATGGTTCTGCTTTTTTAGATGGAATAGACTGGATTATTCTAAATACTCCTTCAGTATTCGCACAATCCGTAGCATAAAATTTACCATCAGCCGAGAGTAATTTCAGTTGTAAACAAAATGTTAACAACTGCTTTTCCCTCCCTTTTAAAACCCCCCAATACTGGCGAGGACTAGGACTCTCTGTTAAAGCGCTCACTATATCAACCATAGAGAACCACCATTCATCATTATGCCATATTCTTCTTATGTTCTTTCCCTGAAAAACTATGAGTTTGTTTTTTGTTTCCATTAAGAATTAACTATTTTCTTTTTCTTTATAAATTATGTGTGCTTGGTTGTCAAGTGGCAAATGGATTGCATATTTTTAGGTTTTTGAACAGATTTTCGGTTTGTTTTGTAGTAGCTTTCTTTGTTTGCTTTGTTTTTGTTTGTAATCAACAACTAGCTTTGTTAGCTGAGGCAAGTGTTGAAAGATTATTTAGAACATATAGTATAAGGAATTTAATATTTTTATTGCTTCTTCTACATCTTCTGGATACTGTAGTTGTCTGAACCTTTCTCTTGCATTGTCTAGGATAGTGAAATACTGTTTTCTTAATTCTTCATCTTTTATATCTTTGAAATCTTCTAGAATTAATGCATCTAATCCGTATTTTCCTTCTAGAGCTTGCTTTTTGTATTCTTCAAATTTTTCTTCTGTTAATGTTTTATCTTTATGTTTGAAGAACAAATTTAAATAAACGTTTCCTGCTCTGTCTGAAACTGTTGTATTTACTTTGAATAATGGTTCATTTCTTATTTTTTCTATTAAATCATCTGCCATTATGTTTTTGTTTTAGTTTGTTTTTATAAAGGTTTTCTTTTGAGTGCAAATATTTATATATAATTTTGCCTTAAGATTTAATAAATGTTAGCTTCCACAAAAAAGAGGATACTCTCTTATTTAGCATTATATGCGCTTTCTGGCACTTGCGGAGGAATGTGCACTTATGGAGTTTTATATAATTTTTTTCCAGAAACAAAAGAAATAGAGTATGTTCATTCTAGAAAACAAATACAAAATCTCGTAAAGCTTGTTGAAACACCTCAAGAAGCTTTTGATATAATAGATAAAAGGATTACATTTACTGAAGATCATGATGATAAAAACTTTACAAGAGACAGGTGGTGCTCATTAAGAGAAACATATTCTTTAGACACAGGGGATTGTGATGATGGTGCTATAGCTTTTTGTGCTATGTTAAGTGATAACCCTCAATATAAAACTTGGTTTGTCTGGCTAATGCCACCTGAAGACATGTACATTTCCGGACATGCTATTGCAATATTTGAAGATAGAGGAAAATATGGTTATGCTTCTTTCAATCATGTGAGTTTTTTAAAAAATTATAATGTGTTCCAATCTGCAACTTATGATTCTATAGATGAATTAATTAGGGAGTTTAATTTTGGAAGTTATAATCAATATGCTTTAATTGAATTTACTGAAGAAACTTTAAAATTTGGGAGAGCTTTACAAAAAAGTCAGGGAGATTTGGAATGGAAACTTATTCAATAGAAAAATAATTTTCTCTAATTTCTCCAATAACATTCAATATTGAATTAAAATATAATTTCCTTGGACAATACAAATTTGCCATAAAGCAGAACTAGTATTTATTTTCTCATCCGGTTTTCTGCACATTTTTCCGGCATTGTTGGAAGGCAATTCAACCTAGCTAAAGCAACGGGTTTTCTTGCCATAAAAATAAAAGCCAGAAAAAATATATTATTTATAAATGCTGTGTGCATATGTCAAGTGGGAAATGCGTTAACTATTTAAAATCTTTAAGACTTAATGAGATATATGAAAAAAGAGGTTTTAGGACTTATTTTTGTATTATTAATTATTGGTATAGTTTATGCTCAAGAAGAAATAGAAATCCCAAAATTTGCAGAAAATAGATTGCCCATTGAATTCCACTCTGTTAGTGGCAGTGAATCTATAACTTTAGATTTAGTAAAATATTTTGGAAGAAAAGCAGATTTTGTTGTTGGTGAAACTGAACATGTAAATGTTGTTATAGACCCAGGAACAGGCATGGCTACAATTACTGCAATAGATCCTAATTGGAGAGGCATAGAAGAAGTTGTTTTTGCAACTGCCACTGAATATTTAGTAGGAGAGAAGGTTGCAAAAAAAGAGTTATTACCAAAAAGATATAGAAATTTAACCAAAATTAATGTTAGTGTTGATAAGATTGCATTAGTTTCTGATGCTTTCACTCAAGAACAATTTAATACAATTATAGGAAAATTAACTGCGGAGCAGATAGACATTATTTCTTTTATGTCAAACACTTCTTTAGCTTTAGCAATTAATGATGAACTTACAATTAATTTTTCCACTATTGATAGATCAAGCCCTGTTCCCAATATCAATTTTGACTTTAAAATGCCTGAAGGTAATTTAACTATGGCTTATTATGAAGAAGGCAATGATATCTTATACTTTAGTTTTATACTATTTGGGTTAGGACTTTTACTTATTTTAGGAATTTATGTGAAATATTCGTGGGCAACTCCTTTTAGAGAAGTTTTTTTGAAGCCTAAAGAAAAAACTGAGGTTTCTAAAGCTGAATCATATAAAAAGGATTTAAAGATTAATCTAAGAAAGATTGGAAAATTAGTAGGAGAAGAAAAGCCTGGAAAGCTTTTCAAACAAACTCTTGAGTTTGCTACTAACTTTTTATCAAGAGGTTACGGAATCAAAAGCTCTAATTATAGTGCTAAACTAGAAAAAATAGGAATTAGTTCAGGCACTCAATCAAAAATCAAGTTATTTTTTAGTGAATATAAAAACAAAGCATATGCTTCTTCACAAATCAAAGATTCGGACGTAAAAGGATTAATTTCGTTTATTGAATCTATAATTAGGGGATTGTGAAAACGTAAATTATTTAATAAGAACAATAATTCATTTGATTAGGAGATTAAAAATGAGTTTCATAAAAGAAATATTTGAAGGCAAGGCTAATGATAGCATACACTATAAGTTTGTAAGATATGGTAAGGGAGAATATGAAAGATTATTGTTCGAAATTACCAAAAGCAAGAATAATTTTAGAGTTAAATCTAGTTTTGATTTTGCAAATGATTTTATAAAAATTATTTCTGAAAATGTTAAAGAAGATATGGATGTTAAAGGTAAAATCATTGTTAATAGAGATTTTGAAAAAGAATTAGAAGAAATAGGTGTTGAAGCTTCTAGTTTCAAAAAAAGAGGGAAATTGTATACTGCTGAGCTTAACACAACTTTGACTCCTAAAAAATTAAAAGAGATTTATTCAAAATATAATGAACATTTCTTGTTGTTAAGTATTAATTCAAATGATTTCAAATTGAAAACTAAGGGAGCTTTGCCTAAACCTGGCGGAAAAATTGCTGATAATTTTTGTAATGCTACTTTACCTATAGAATTTATTAATGAATTTGCATGGGATGTTAAGGAATTTACCAAATTAAACATAAAACATATATTGAAAATTTCAGAGATTATAATTCCTGAGGAACTTAAAAATAATCCGGCAAAAGCAAGAATAGAAGGTAAAAGAAAAGGTAAGATTGAAAGAATATTAGATATTGACGGCAAAGAAGAAAAAAAGGAAGTAGATTTTGAAATCTAAAAAATGAAAAAAATTCTTTTTATTTCTGTAAATTTAATTTTGATTAGTTTAATTGCAGTTTTAATTTTTAAAAATCCCGAAATTACTGGTTTTGCTGTTGTTGATAATGAAGAGATGTTAGTGAAATATATTGCTTCTATTGAAGTAAGCGATTTAGAAATCGGAGAGAAAAAAACTACATACATGAAAGAAAAAGAGGTTTATTTTTTCCTTGATGAAGATAAAGGCTTTGATATTGAAAAATTAATCTTTTTGGATGAAAAAAGCATTACTGTTGATGTAGATGATGAAGATTTAGAATGTTTAGAAAGAGAATATTTTACCAAAAAGTATTATTTAGATGATAATGAGAATTCTGTTTTCGATGAAGAGCCAGTTATTTATTCTGCAAAAACTGATAAAGATGGTTGTGTTGCCGCCAGATTACCAAAAAAAGACTACAGATTAGTGTTTGGTTAATTTAATAAATGAGTTCTTTGAATTAAAAGAATAATGAAATATAAAATAATTAGCTTTGATTTGGATGAAACTTTAATAGACAATCGACCTTTTGAAGATATGTTATGGTATGAAGAAATGCCTAAATTATATGCTGAACACCATAATATTCCTTTTGAAAAAGCTAAAATTATTGTAACAAATGCTTATGATGAAATAGGTAATAATGATCTTAATTGGTACAAACCCCAATTTTGGTTCAAACATTTTAATTTGCAATCAGATTGGCAAAAAGCAATTGAAGATTTGAAACATAAATTGCAAGTTTATCCTGGAGTTTTAGATTTATTAAAAGAATTAAAACAAAAATATAAGTTAGTTATTGTTACACAATCTCCAAAAGAATTTTTAAAATTTAAAATTGAATTAGAAGATTTACAAAATTATTTTAGCCAAATTATTTCAACAATAGATGATATAAAAATGCATAAAAAACAAGAAGGTACTTATGAAGAAGTTCTTAAAATTTTAAATGTCAAACCTGAAGAAATAATACATATAGGAGATAGTTTTAATTCAGATTACTTAGCTCCAAGAAAAGCTGGAATTTTTTCACTTTACTTAGACAGGAAAAAACAAAGAACAGGTGAAGGAATAATTTATAGTTTAGAAGAAATTAAAAAATATCTTTAATCATTTCTCTAAAGAACCAATAAAAACTTTATTTACATCCTTGATTTTTTTTATTCTCCTAATTATGTCTCTTATATGTGTTAACCCTTTTGCTTCAATTGAAAACCCACAGCGCATCATTGTATTAGAAATAGATTTTGCACTTGTTGATTTAATCTGAGTTTTTGTCGCAACAATACTGTTTAATATCTCAGAAAAAATTCCAACTCTGTTCTTCATTTCAACTTTTATTTCCACTATTGCATCGGCTGCATCTATCCAAGTAACTTCAACTTCATCTTTTCTTTTCCCTTCTTTCAATTTTTTAATATTAAAACAACCTTTTTTATGAACAGCAACTTTTCCAGTACTTGTAGCAAAAGCTACTATCTCATCTCCAGGTAAAGGCCCACAACATTTTGCTAAATTAATCTCTGGATCTTTAACACCTATAACATCTATTATAGAAGAAGCCCCTTCTTTCTTGCAAACAATTTTCTGGGAATAAGATTTTACAGGAATCTTTTCTATTTCCCTAATTATCTGCTTAATTTTAGTTCTGGCTT
The DNA here is from genome assembly GCA_018896675.1 of Nanobdellota archaeon. GTDB lineage: Archaea > Nanobdellota > Nanobdellia > SCGC-AAA011-G17 > GW2011-AR17 > JAHIMK01. The sequence goes on along the minus strand of JAHIMK010000024.1, from coordinate 21,399 downwards.
TAGGGGTCTTAACAAACTTCAACCATTCTCTTGAAGGTTTCTGGTTTTTAGAAGTTATAATTTCTACTTGATTCCCATTTTTTAACTCTGTTCTTAATGGAACAAATTTTGCATTAACTCTTGCTCCTGTGCAAGTGCTTCCAACATTAGTATGGACTGCATAAGCAAAATCTAGTACACAAGAACCTTTTGGCAATGAAATAACCTCCCCTTTCGGAGTAAAAACATGAATTTCATCTTCAAAAAAGTCTACTTGAAGCATTTCCATAAATTCTTTAGAATCTCTTAACTCTTTTTGCCATTCTAAGATTTGTTTTAACCAACTTAGTTTTGCATCAAACTCCTGAGCACCAAAAATGCCTTTGTACTGCCAATGGGCTGCTATACCATCTTCTGCAATCTTATCCATTTCTTCAGTTCTTACTTGAATCTCTATAGGCTGACCTTTTACCATAACAGTAGTATGCAAAGATTGATACATATTGCTTTTAGGCATTGCAATAAAATCCTTGAAACGATGTGGCAATGGTTTCCATAAATTATGAATAATCCCTATAATTTCGTAGCATTCTTTAACTGATTTTGCAATAATCCTTAATGCCATTAAATCAAATATGTCTTCAAATTTACAGTTCTTTCTCTGAATTTTTTTGTAAAGGCTATAGATTGTTTTAGTTCTACCAAATATTTTGTAAATTTTTATTTTTTCTTTTTGTAAAATAGGAAGCAATTCAGATTTAAGTTCTTCAATTTCTTTCTCATGTTGTTTAATGCTTTTCTTAACTTTTCTTTTTAACTTGTTAAACTCTCCAGGGTTTAATTGTTCAAATGCCAAATTTTCTAATTCATTCTTAATACTAGAAATACCTAATTTATATGCTATTGGAGCATAAACATCTATAATTGCTTGAGCAATTCTTTTTCTTTTTTCTTCTCTAAAAGCATTTATAGTTCTTATATTATGCAACTTATCTGCCAAACGAATAAAAATTACTCTAATATCCTTAGTAGAAGCCATTATCATTTTTCTTACATTTTCAGCATTTCTTGTTTCCCAATCAGTAATTTTTAATTTGCTAATCTTTGTAACGCCTTCGACTAATTGGGCTATTTCTTCCCCAAATTCATTTTTTATAACATCATAAGAAGTTTGAGTGTCTTCAATTGTATCATGCAATAATCCTGCGATTATTGTTGGCAAATCTAAACTATGCTCTGCAAGAATTTTGGCAACTTCCATGGGGTGTTCAATGAATTCTTCACCAGTTGCCCTTTTCTGACCTTTATGAAGATTTTCTGCAAAAGAATATGCTTTCCTAACTAACTTAAGGTCTGCCTTAGGATAATTCTTTTTAATTGTTCTAAGTAAAGTTTCAATATGCATGATACATAAAGTAGATAATATGTTTAAAAATGTTTAGAATTAACGTTTCCTGCTAAGAGTTATGGTAGGTCCTCTTTTTGGATATTGTTTTCTTTGGGCAACTTTCTTTTGGGCAGCTTCCCTTTTTCTTTCTTGTCTTGCTCTGGCTTCTGATTGTTTCTTTTCTAAGGTAGCTTGTTTCCTTTCAGCCACTTCTTTTGCTTTCCTAGCGTTAGCTTCTCTTTTTCTCTCTGCCTCTATTTCTTGTTGTCTTCTTTCAGCTTCTTCTTTAGCTTCTCTTTTTCTTTCTTCTCCCTCAAGTTTGTATCTTCTTAATTGAGCTAATCTTTCTTGTTCTTTTGCTTCCTGCTCTTTCTCATATTCTCCCATTTCTTCTTGAGTTTGTTTTTCTAATTCTCTTCTTGCTCTTAATTGTTGAGCTTTTTGTTCCTCTTCGTGTATCTCATGTAATTCTTCTTTTGTTTCTCCTATCATCTCTTCTCTATCTTTTTTACCCCTAATGATTCTTTGCCAAATGCTTTTTTTCTTTTCTTCTAATTCTTGTCTTTCCTGTTCTTTTCGAGCTTCATATTCTTTTTCTGCTATAGTGGCTTTTTGTTTTAATATTCTAGATTGTTCTGCTCTTTGTTTCCAAGCTTCATCTGTTTCTTGTTGTTTAATTTCTTCAGCTTCTCTTTTTCTTTCTTCTCTCTCAAGTTTGTATCTTCTTAATTGGGCTAATCTTTCTTGTTCTTTTGCTTCCTGCTCTTTCTCATCTTTTCTAATTTCTTCCTGAGCTTGTTTTTCTAATTTTCTTCTTTGATTCCAAGCCCTAATTTTATTTCCCAAAGAACCTGCACCCTTACCAACGGCTTTACCAGTTGCAGCACCTACTTTGTTTAAACCAGAACCCATTAATTCTGTACCTTTTAATGCAGCTTTTCCAACACCTTTAACGCCTTTAGCCATATTTTGGGCAGCTTTTTTGAATTTTCTTCTTCGCCACCACCTTGTTATATTTCTAGGCCCTTTTTCTTCTTGTTTTTTCATTAATTTCAGTTGTAATTTTGCTTCTTTTTTAGCTAATTTTTCAGCTTGTTTTCTTTGGGATTTATCTAAAGCTTTTTGTTTTTTAACTTCTAAAGAATCCATTTTTTTCTTATGACGTCTTTCTTTCCAATTATCTAACCAACCTGGACCGCTTTTACTTTCTCCACTATCATCGCCTTCTTTACTTTTCTTAGCTTTCCTAATAATTAAGAAAAGAACTATTAATGCAGGAATCACAGCATAAAATATCCATTCATTAGAAGAAATAGCATACCAAAGATCATCAACTGTTTCATTCCCAAAACTTAAATAATATCTTAACTGGTTGTTCCTTCCTACTTGAGATACAAAATAGATTAATAAAACATAAGAGGAAATTAATAATGTCCAAAATACGTATTTTTTCTTACCAGAAGTATCTTTAAAGAAAATACTCAATATCATGTAAGGTAACAATATCAAAGCTATAATCCAAATCATCTGACCCAGACCAACAACCCATTGTTCAGGCATGAATTTCATTGCAATCAATGCTATTACTAATGCAACTATTATTCCTGCATTTTTATGTTCAGGTGGAAAAACCTTTTTCATACTAATCATCAAGAATGAAAATAAAATAATGAACAAACCTAATTTAACAAAAATGCCCCCCTCTTGTGTAGCACCAAAAATAAATTCTAAACTGTCTTCAACAACACCTGCTGAAACTAATGGAATAGCAGTTAAAGCTGTTAAAAGACTAAATCCTCTTTTCATAACAAATATTTAACTAATATTCTATTTAAAACTTTCTAGGACTTTCTTTTTTTAGCTATCTTAAAGATAGAATAAATCACAACTAAAAGAATAACAATTAAAATCTGCCAATTATAATAATACCAATAATCTAACAAATCTCTTGCTAAATATTTAAATATTCCAAAGTTCCAACTTGATTCCTCTGCAACTAACAAATAAACTCCAAAATAGATTGCTGCTAAAAAACCTGCTTTAATCAAACTCCATTTCTTAAGCATTTTATCTACAATCAAATAAGGGAATAATACAACTAATAAAACCCATAAGAATTTGCCTAAAGCTGGCAGCCATATTGAAGGCATTAAGCGTACAGCCATTAAAGCAACTATTACAGATATTACATTAGCTATCTTAGCATCTTCTGGAAATGCTTTCTTAGCGCCTTTAGAAAATACTACTAATAATAAAGCAAATAATCCTAATTTGATTATTGCAGAATTCATATCATTAACTCTACCCAAAATTAAAGAAACTAAAGATATTAATGTATTTGATAATAATGTCATGATTATTTATTAATTTATTAAAATTTAAAGTTTTGGATAACTATTTATATTATCTATTATTATATATTTTAAACAAAGAGGTTGAAACTTTGAATAAAAAGGGTCAAATAACATTATTTATCATTTTAGGAATCATTCTTATCGCAGTTGTTATTTTAGGATTTACTCTTAAAGACAAATTCATGAAAACAAGTTCTGAGGATGAAGCTGCATTGATTGCTTCATTACCGCCAGATATTGCTGAAGTCAGAAAAGAAATTGATAGTTGTTCTCAGTTTGTTTTGGAAGAAGCTATCTTAGAAGTAGGGAATTATGGAGGTTATAATTCTCCTTTAGAAAATTCTTTAGAAGTTGAAGATGTTTTCGTAACTTACGGCTATTTAGAAGGTAGAAACGTTCTTCCTACAATTTCAGTTATAGAAGAAGAAATAAATGAATATGTAGAAACTTTCTTGCCTGATTGTGCTAACTTAGAGTCTTTTGATTTTGAAATCTCTTCTAAAAATCCTAATGTTAAAGTTGAAATTTTAGATGGCAAGGTTATTGCTGAAGTTAATTATGAAGTCACTATAATAAAAGAAGGCAATGAATTCAAGATTGATAATCCTTATTATTCAGAAGTTGAAGTTAAGTTTAAAGAGATTTATGACTTAGCTTTAGACATTATTAATAAAGTTGCTCAAGAACCAACACAAGTAGATATTAGTTATCTATTAGATTTAGGTTGGGACATAGATGTTGTGCCTGTTGATGATAAAACAGTTGTTTATTCAATTCCAGATACTGAATCAATATTATCAAACTTAGAAGGAGAAACTAACTTTGTGTATGCTTTTGCAACCAAAGCTTAAGAAAAGAATATAAAGGTAGTTTGAAAAACAAAGGTAGAAAAAATGAAAATAAGCAAAATCTTGGTTTTAATTGTGTTTGTTCTAATTTTATCTTTAAATGTATTAGCAGCTGATAATTTGGTTTGGAAAACTGTTGATGGAAAGCCTACTGTACAAAGTTTTAATGCTTTAGATTCTGGTACTAAGTATGAAACTGAGCCTAGTATAATATGGTCAATAATACCCTTCGGCGAAAAAGAAATTTCTTTCATAATTAATGCTAATAATATAAACGCAAACACTGGCCAAATTATGTGTGAAGAAACATGTGTTATTTATACTGGATTTGAAAAAACTGAGGCTTTTAAAGATAAAATAGAATATACCATTACGTCTGCTGAAGAATATTCTTCTGGAAAATTAATAATTAATAAAATTTCTAATGAAAAATTAGATTTATCAGATGAAAGATTATTAAATGAAGAAATAGCTTTTGAACCCGCTGAAAATGCTTGCTCAACATATAAGAGTCCTACTTGTTTCCACTATAAGATTAACTCCAATAAACTTCATACAATTAGATTAACAAATGCAAAAGTTACTTTTGATAATCAAGGCAATATCAAATTAATCAATGGTTTAAACAGAAAAGGTGTTGAAACTGCTTGGATTGATGGTTTAGGAATCCCTTTAACAGCTAATGATGGTATTGATTTTTCTACAAATGAAGACGGCAAAACAGATTTTTCTAAATTAAGATTAATAATTAACCCTGATGTTACAAATAAAGAAAAATGGCTTAAAAATTTGCCTAAAGAATTAAAAGATGAAGACGAAGAAAGAAGTAAAATAAATCTATGTGGTTATGAATTTACTAATTATTATTCTGATAGTAATTTTGTAATTGAAAAAACCGAAAAAGGATGTAGTCTAAAAGAATATACTTTAAACACAGAACTTTTTGTTGAAGCTGATATTAAGAATTGGAAAGAATTTGAGTATCAATGTGGCGAACTTAAGTTTCAAGCTATGGGTGGTAAATTAAATGAATTAAAATGTACTGTTTCAGAAGATACATCTAAAAATAGCGACATTATTTCTGTAAATAAAGGGAATAGTAATAATCAAATGTTTAGAATGAAACTTAATGAATATTGGTTTAGTATAAATGAAAAAGCAGGATTACAAGAAATTAAATCCCTATATGAACTTAAATATGACAATAAAATGGGAATGATATTTAAGACAAAAGAATTAAGAGTTGCACATGATATTCCAAATACGGGCGGTCCTTTAAGATATAAAGGAGATTTAATAAAAACAACAATTGGAGATGAAGATAGTTTTATTACATTTGCAGTTCCTGGAGATTCAGCTTACAAAAAAGTAACTAATTACTTAGAACCCCAAATACAAGTTGAAAGTGCAAAAATAAACGAGATTTCTAGAAAAATAAAAAGCACCGAATATTCTTATTCTTTCCAAAAACCATTTGTAGATTATATCCTGCAGTTAGGGAATGATTTGAATAGAGGGCCGATTGTTGCTATCTTTCCTACCAATTATAATTTAGATGACAATGAAGTTACTGAAATAATTAATTACAAAGGAAAGGATATCTTAACTTTTGGAGTTGATGTTTGGGAAGGAATTAATTTAGGAAAGAGCCAAATACATAATTATATTTTACAATATGATCCTAATTATAAATCTAAAAAGAAAGTAGTAAAAACTGAAAGCCAAACAGAAAAAGTTGAAGGAGAAGTAACTATCGGAGAATATGTTGCACAAAGATGTTATGGCCAAAGTTATAGTGAACTAAACAAAGAAGAAAAAGATAATGTATATGATAACTCTTTAAAATTAAGAGAATTAAATTCTGAATCATTTGATTTAGGAAATAATTTTGTAAGTGGATTTGTAAATCCTAATCTGGAATTAAATTTCCCAGGTACTGAAACAACCACTTTTACAAATCAAAATGGGAATACTGTTAGGATTAAACCTGGACTTAACAATTGCCCAAGATTAAGTGCTGAAAATATTAAAGAAACATTAAGTGAAAAAAAGAGTTGTATTGTATATAATGGTGAAATTACAGGAATTTGTACTAAAAAAGAAGAATGTAATCAGCCTATTACCATTATTCCAGTATATAGTAAAACAACAATATTAAATAAAAAATCTTCAACTCTTGAAACTCAAATTTGCCAAGAAGATTATGTATGTTGTAGAACTGATAAAATAAAACTCCCTAAAACTACATATCAAAAGAAAAGCCAATTACCAATTAAAAAAGGAAGAATAAGAGATGATTCCCTTTGTACTAAACTAAAAGGAAAATGTGCTTTTGCTACAGAAAATAGTTGTATAAATGAAAAAACAGGATTATCTATCAAATGGCTTACAAATAAATGTTTATCTAACTCAAATAGAAATTATATTTGTTGTACAGGAACTTTAGAGAAATTCACACCTAATGAAAAAAATGATATACCTCTTGCACCATTAGAATCAGGCGTGTGCATTATGCCTTGTGATCTTGAAAGAACAAATGGAGGTTGCATTGAATTAAGAACACTACAAAGACAGGAAGGATGCGGGAATTGGTGCGCTTGGAGAACAGAAGGCGAAAATACAGGATGCTATGAAGTTAAGGGCACAATATAATTCTATTTTTAATATTTAGAAACATTTATAAAAGGATTAAGTTTTCAAACAGCTAGTATGGCACTATATAAGTATCTGAAGGATCTTTGGAAACAACCTAAAAAAAATCTTGGTGATTTATGGAAACAAAGGCTTATTCAATGGAGAAAAGAACCAGTTATAGTTACAGTAGATAGGCCATTAAGACTTGACAGAGCTAGAAATTTAGGATATCAAGCAAAAAAAGGTTTTATCATAGTTAGAATCAAGATTGGAAAAGGTGGCAGACAAAGAGAACAGCAAAAAAAGAAGAGAAAACCAAAGAATTCGAGAAGAGTAAAAATAGTAGAAAAGAATTACAAGGCTATTGCTGAACAAAGGTGCCAAAGAAAGTTTACAAACTTAGAAGTTCTAAATTCATATTTTGTTGGTAAAGATGGAAAATATTATTGGTTTGAAGTAATTATGGTTGATCCATCACATCCAATTATTAAAGGCGACTTAAAGATGAGTTGGATTTGCGAAAAACAGCATAAGAAAAGAGCCATGAGAGGCTTGACAAGTGCTGGTAAGAAATCCAGAGGATTAAGGCACAAAGGCAAAGGTGCAGAAAAGTTAAGACCAAGCAAATCAGCTAATAGAGCTAAGAGAGTTAGAAAACACGGCCATAAGCAAAGATTACATTTGCTTAAAAGATAAAACTTTTTTTAATTAAAATTTTCTAATAATAACTCTTTTACCAAATAACCAAAATAATAATGCTATTAAAGAGACAATTAAAATCAAAGCCAAAATTAACATTAAAAAGATATAACCAAAAATTATTGCTGCCACAACCATTAAAATAAATATTAAAGGAGATAATATCTTTGATAATAATGAAATCTTATGCTTTTTCTTTAAAGGCTTTAACTTAATAATTTCCATAATGTTAAGTTAAATTAAAACTATATATTTCTTACTAATAACAAAAGATATTTAAATTTTAGAATATACTAAGCAGGATATGGGAAAGAGGTTATTATTAATCACATTTTTTATTATAGTCTTAAGTATGTTTGTATCTGCTAGTTTAAGTGTAACTTTAGATTCAACTACTGTTAGTGGAAGGAATGTAACATTAGTTTGCACTGTAAATGCAGCGGTGCCAGATTCATTAACGAAAGTTGATTTATTCACTAATACCATTGGTACATGGCATGCAAACAAAACAACTACAAGCGTAGTAGGAAAAACAACTGACACTGTTTCATTCACTGTCTATAATATTCCAAATGGTAATTATAATTGGAACTGCAGAGCTTACAATTCAACTTCAAGCAAAGCTGCAGCTGCAAATGGAACATACACTATCTCTGTAACTGCAAACACAGCGCCTTTATTCACAGGAACTATTCTCACACAAACATTTGCAGAAGATGCTTCCTTAAGCAATGCTTTTGATTTAGACGATTATTTTTCAGATACTGACGCATTAACCTATACCAGCAGTGGCGCTTCAAATGTTCAAGTTTCAATCTCATCCGGAGCAGTAACTTTAACTGCAGCTGCTAACTGGTCAGGTACTGAAACAATAACTTTTATTGCAACTGACACAGGCAGTTTAATTAACACAAGCAACAGTGTTTTAATTAATGTAACCCCTGTAAATGATGCCCCTTATTATTCTACAATTCCAAACTTAAACTGGACAAAAAATACTGATAAAACAATTAACCTAAATGACTATTTCCATGATGTTGAAGGTTCAACTTTAACTTACAATGTAACTTCAGTTCCTAATAATATTAGTATAAGCTTTTCAGGAAGTTCAGTAACGTTATCTTCAGATAATAACTGGTTAGGTACTAGAACAATTACATTTATTGCCAATGACAGCCAATTAACAACCAGTAGTAATGCTGTTGAGTTGAGTGTTATAATCTCGGGTAATAATACTGCACCTACAATAATTTGTTTTGGTACTGGATTTGCAAAAATAGACACTGGTGAATCTCAAAAATTAAGCATTACAACTTCTGATTCTCAAGGTGATACTGTAACCATAAAATGGTATGTTGATAATGATGAAGTTAATGGTGAAACAGGCCAATCTTATTTATTTTCCAAAGACACTGAAGGAGTTTATATTGTAAAAGCAGAAGCTTCTGATGGTAGTGAAACTGCTTCTTGTTTATGGACAGTTAATGTAACTGCTACATCTGAATCTGAAGAATCTGGATTAAGTGCTAAAGATGTAGAATCATTATTTGATGATCAAACACAAGTGACTGAATGTGGCAATAATATTCCTGAAAAGAATGAGAATTGTTCAAATTGTCCACAAGACATTAGTTGCGGAGAAAATGAAGTTTGTTCAGAAGGAGTTTGTATTCTTGAAAAACCGAATAATACAGTTGCCATAATTATATTTTTTATTATAACTTTATTAATTGCAATAGGTGGTTTTGTTATTTTCAAAATGACTAGCAAAAAAAGTGAAAGACATATGTTTAATGAAGCTGTAAACTTAGATAAAGAAGGTGGCATGGAAAAACCTAGTATTGATGTACATGACATTTATCATAGAGAAAAATCTCAATCAAAAGAGCCTTCAATTCCTAAAAGGCCTACTGCCATAAAAGAAACGCCTTTACAAAAATATATTAAGACAATGAAAGTAAAAGGTTTTCAAACAAAAGAAATAGCTGAAAAATTAAAAAAACAAGGATGGAAAGATGAAGATTTCAAAGGGTTTTTATAAAAATACTATAATTTTACTGTTAACTTTTATCTTGCTAATCAATATTAGTTTAGCAGCAGAAAATGAAACAGTTGAAGATTTGAATTTAACTGAAGAAACTAATTTAAGTGAAGAAGTTGTTGTTGAAGAAGTAATTGCTGAACAAACTATTGAAGAAGAAGAAATAGAACTTTGTGGAAATAACCTTATTGATGCTGGTGAAACTTGTATGAGTTGCCCACCAGATGTTAGATGTAAATCCGGCGAAATTTGTGATGCTCAAACTGAACAGTGTACTAAACAAAGCGATTTGACACTTTACATTGTTATTGGCTTATTATTTATGGCAATAATAGGATTTATCATATTTAGGGCTTCAAGAAAGAAAAATATTGAAGAGCCTAAACAGAATATAGCTCCTGTTCAACCAGTGCAACAATTGCCAACACAAGGCAGAATACAAGCTACTGCTGAACAAAATAAAGCTCAATTAGAACCAATTACATCAATAGAAAAGCCTGTTCAAGAGCCAAAAGTGGCTCAAAAACCTATTGTTCAACAGCCTAAAACTATTAAAGAAGACGAATTACAGGGTTATATACAACAAATGAGGGCTAAAGGCGTAAATGATGAATCTATTAGGCAAAAGTTAAGAAAAGAAGGTTGGAAAGATAATAAGATTGCAATAGCCTTCTTAACAATGAAAAATAAATAAGATATTTTATAAAGCTATAATTATTTCTTCTTTTTATGATAACAGACGACAAAATCAAAGAAATTAGAAAGTTATTAAATGATTCTGAAAATCCTTTGTTTTTCTTTGATGATGATAGTGATGGGGTATGTTCTTATTTATTACTAAAAAAGTATATTAACAGAGGCAAAGGAATCATTGTTAAAAGTTCACCTACATTAAATAGGAGTTTTGCAAGAAAAGTCCAAGAATATCATCCTGACAGAGTTTTTGTATTGGACAAGCCCGGAATTGAACAAGAGTTTGTTGATGATTCTAAAGTGCAGGTTGTTTGGATTGACCATCATCCCCTTTGCGAAATTGAAGGTGTGCATTATTTTAATCCTTTGTTTGAAGATCCAAAAGATAACAGGCCAACTTCTTATTGGTGCTATAAGGTTGCTAACCAAAATCGATGGTTGGCGATGTGTGGCATTATTGGAGACTGGTTCATTCCAGAGTTTATGGATGATTTTATGAAAAAATATCCAGACTTAGTTCCTGAAGCTAAAAATCCAGGCCAAGTATTGTTTGAAACTGATTTTGGAAAACTGGTAAGAATTATTAATTTTATGTTAAAAGGCAAAATGTCAGATGTTAAGAAAAGCATTTCTGTGCTTGAAAAGATTGAAACACCTTATGAAATTTTAAATCAAGAAACTCCTAAAGGTAAGTTCCTCTATAAAAATTATGAAAAGATAAACAAAACTTATATTAGATTATATGATGAAGCTGTTAAAGCAGGAGAAGGCAAAGATTATTTATTTTTTACATATCCTATAACCAAAATAAGCGTATCAGGTGATTTGGCTAATGAACTACTACATAATTTTCCTGAAAAACTAATATTAATAGGCAGAGAAAAAGAAAGTGAAGTTGTAATAAGTGTTAGAGGAATGAAATTTGATCTTCCTAAAATAATTGGAGAAGCATTAGAAGGATTAGAAGGATATGGTGGCGGGCATAAACATGCCGCCGGCGGATGTATTTCAAAAAAGGATTTTAATGTTTTTATATCTAGATTAAAAAAGAAAATTAAGAAGTAAATTTATATAGTTTAATTCTCTATTTAGAATTAAAAGTGGTGAAGATAAATTATGTGTTAATAGCATTATTATTTATAATGCCTTTAGCCTTAGCTGAAAATGTTGATAATTACAATGATTATGGTAGTTTGGAAATTTCTGTAAAAGAAGAAGCAAGCATTATTGCTGAACCAGACTTTTCTGGTGGAAAAATTAGAATTGATAATTTAAATGTTGAACTTGCATTTTTTCCTAAAGATTCATTTAACCAAATAGTCTTAGAACAAAATACTTATGCTGAGCCTAATGCAGAAATTACTGAAGGAGAGGTAATACTTTATCATTGGAAAGATCCAAAAAAAGAGAGATTAAAATTTTTTGTAGATTCTAAAGTTAAAACTATTAATAAGTTTCCGATTGTTAAAAATCACATTCCATTCCCTTACAATAACTTAAAAGAAGAGCTTGAATATTTAGAACCAACAGAATCAATCGATATTAATGAGGATATAAAAAAACAAGCTACTGAAATAATACAGGGGCAAACAGATTATTATAAGGTTACATTCAAATTAGGTGAATGGGTTCAAAAGAACATAAAATATAATCTTAATACATTAACAGAAAATGCTGTTCAAAGTGCAAGCTGGGTTTTAAAAAATAGGGAAGGAGTTTGTGATGAAATTACAAATTTGTATATTGCTTTGTTAAGATCAGTAGGAATTCCTGCAAGGTTTGTTGCAGGACAAGTTTATTCAAATTTAGATTATAAGTTTGGCAATCATGGTTGGGCAGAAGTTTATTTCCCTGAAATAGGTTGGGTGCCAGTAGATGTAACTTACAGTCAAATAGGATGGATTGATCCAAGCCATATAAAGTTTCAACAAGAGTTAGATCCTAAAGAACCTTCTGCCAATTATAACTGGAAATCCATTGGGACAGACATGACTTTTAATCCAATATTTGTAAGAAGTGAGGTTACTAAAACTTTAGGTGTAAGAGATACTCATTCTATAATAAAAGTCGAACCACTAAGAGATAAAACAGGAGCTTCTAGCTTTGTACCAATAAAAGTTACAATAAAAAACCTTGAAAATTATTATCTACCTTCAATCATACAAATTACAACTGCTCCAAATCTCACTGAAACAAACAGAAAAGCCTTACTGTTAGAACCTAATGAAGAAAGAACTATTTTATGGATATCACAAATGCCTGCTGAGCTTGAAGACAATTATCTTTATGAAACCAAAATTGAAGCTAAATCAACATTTAGTGACTCGGATTCTGCAATTATAACTTTATCTACAGATTATGAAGTTTATGATAAAGCTTGGGCTGAAGAAAGAGTTGAAAGATTGTCGCCTAGAGAAGATAAAGCTTTTTTTCCTGAGATTAAAATGGATTGTTGGTTAGATAAAGAATATTATTATGTTGATGAAAAAGCGTTATTAAAATGCAGTATAGAAAATCAAGGCAACACTAACTTCCAATCTGTAAAAATATGTTATGAAACAAATTGTTATGACAAGGAATTGTTGATAAGAGATAACAAAGAAACAAAATGGGAAATAATTGTTGGAAATTTAATTGAACCAGAACTTAAGATTACTGCTGAAAGCAAAAATTTAATCAAGGAAAATTATCCTATTTTAAAAATAATTAGAGAACCGAAGATTGTAGTACATAATTTTGAACCTAAAGAAATAGATTACTCTGAAATAGGAGAATTATCATTTACATTAAGTTCAAACATTACTGCATATAATATGACTCTTAACATTCCAGGCTATGGTCATTCTTTTATCAACAGAGTTTTTGAAGAAAAAGATTTAGTATTGCCATTTGAAGCCAAAACTTTCAAGCGGGGCAATGCAAAATTAGAGTTGAAATACTATGATGAAGTCGGAAAAGAGTATTCAGATAGCTATAATTTTAACATTAGAGTGATGAATTTACCATGGTATGAAAAACTACTTTTATGGGTTGAAAAGCTCTTATCTTAACCATAAAGTGAAAAAGCTTATAAATACTAATTTTATCCAATATTAAAACGTATTCAAAGAGGGGAAAATCAATGCTGAAAAACATATTTATAGGCGCTTTAGGCGTAGCAGGAATCATTTTTTTAGGTTACTTATTATTTCGTAAAACTCCTAAAAAATACTATCGAAAAGCTAGGTCTGCTCATAAGCAGGGTGAAAAAAGTTATCAGAATAAAGACTTTGAATTAGCTAATGATTATTATAGCGAAGCTGAGAAGTTTAGGGGCAAAGCAAGAGAATTAGAAAATAAAAAAGGTGAGAAAAATGATTGAATGGTATGAAGAATTAGGTATGGATGTTGATCCTTTTGAAAAGAATATTTTAACTATTGGAAATGAAGAAGTTTTGAAGGAAGTTTTTTATTCAATCTTTGCAGGAAATATGTTATTCATTGAAGGTTGCTCTGGAAGTGGAAAAACTAATTTATTAAGGGGCGCTGTAAAAAAATTTGGCGGAAGAAAAAAAGTAATTTATGTTAATTGTAAAAATGTAAATAATGGTTTAAACATTGAAAGAGTTTTGAAAAATGGGAATGGATTTTTAGGAAGATTATTTAATACAAAACCTAAGAACATGATATTATTATTGGATGAAGTTCAACACCTTTCTGAAAAAAATAGTGAAAGAATAAAATATTATTTCGATTCAAATTATTTAAGATCAGTAATCTTTACTGCTAAAAGTTTTGATAAGACAGGATTAAATAAGAGTATAATGCAAAGAATCAGCAAAGTCATTAAATTAAAACCATTAACTGATTATGAAGCTGTTAAAGTTTTAAGATCTATGGTTGGTGATGATCTTTTAAGTGATAGAGCCATTAAAAAGATTTATAAACATTCTGATAAAAACATAGGAGTTTTAATAGATAACTCAAAAATGATATTAAAAGAAATGGCTTCACAAAAAAAACAAAAAATTACTGATGAAGAATTAGAAAAAATATTAGAGGGCCTAAAATGAAAACAAAAGAAATTTGGTATAAACAACTAGGATTCCATAATAATCCATTTAGTATAAAGCCTGCGGCATTTTATGACGAACTTTTAGGATATGATCATGTTGTTAAAAAAGTTAATAATTCTATTGAAACTAACAAACTAATTTATGTTGAAGGGGAATATGGAAATGGGAAAAGTTCACTTTTAAGAAGAATACTCCATAGATTCGGTGGAAAAGGAAAAATAATCTATTTCAGTTGTAATAGGATTGAAAAAACCTTGAACATCAATAAACTTTTGAATGAAAGATATGGTACAATTGGAAAAGTTTTAAACTTAAAACCTAAAAATATGATTTTGCTTTTAGATGAAGCACAATGGTTGCCTAAAGAAGATTATTCAAGAGTATTAAGATACTTCAGAGGTGGCTACTTCCGATCAATAGTATTTGTTGGAAAAGAATATGATGAATCGGTTTTTATTGACGGATTTAAGAGTTCTTTAGTACATATCAAATTAGGAGAAATCAGTGAAGATGATGCTGTAAGTGTTATACGTAAAAGAGTTGGAAATCTGCCTACATTATCAAATGATATAATTAAAATGATTTTCAATAAAGCAGACAAGAATGTTAGAAAATTATTAAAGTACTCTGAAATAATCTGCAAAACAGCAATTGAAAGAGAAGAAGATTTTGTAACTCCTGAAATAATAAATGAAGTTTTTGAAGACGAATTAAATGATGAAATTGAAAATCTAAAGAAAGAAGTAGAAGAAATTCAAGAATTTCCGGAAGATGATGAAGTTGAAGAAATAAAAGCAAAAGTAAAGAAAGCAACAAAAGAAGTAGAAGAAGAGAAATCTTATGAAGATATAGAAGAGGTGGAAGATATCTTAGAAGCTAAAGAACTCGATGAAGAAAAGCCTAAAGAAGAATTAGATGAAGATTTTGAAATTGCTGGAAAAGAAGAATTTGAAGAAGAAAAATCAAATGAAGAATTTGAAGAAGTTGAAGACATATTAGAAGCAAGCCCTGCTGAAGAAATTGAAGAAATTATTAAAAAAAGAAATCCTTCTAAATCAGAACCTAAATCAGGGAAAGTTGAAGAATTGTATTATTAATTCTATAACAAAAGAAATTTAAAGTTACTTTTAGTTCTTTTAGTATATGTATTCGGATTTAGTGCAATTTGAAGGAGAAAAATTGGAATTAGGTTTTGATAATGTATATAATGCTAAAAACCTAAAAATTGTAGAATGTGATGAGTTTACATTACAGCAAACTTTAGAAAATAAAAAATCAGAGATTATTGTTATACATGAAAAAAGCCCGAAAGATCATTTGCATTTTAGAAGAACTGCATTAAACCAAGTTACTTGCAAATTGGCTAAGAAAAATAAGATTATAATTGCTTTTTCTTTTGACAAAATAATTAATTCAAGAGATAAGGCTCTAGTTTTTGGCAGATTAATGCAAAACTTCAAATTATGCAGGAAATATAAAGTTAAAGTTTTATTTGCCAGCTTTGCTAGAAACAAATATGGCATGCGATCAAGTCATGATTTGTTATCTTTATTGCAAGTATTAGGCATGACTGCTGATGAAGCTAATAAAGCGTTAAGTGTTGTTAAAGAGATTGTTAATAAAAATCCTGAAGTAGCTAAAGGTGTTAAGATTGTTAAAAATGGAAAGAATAAAAATTATTGTTAAAACAAATGCCGGCAAAAATGAGATTCTTAAATTTGATGAAGAGAAAAAGGCTTATAGAGTAAATGTTAAGACTATTCCAGAAAAAGGCAAGGCTAACCTAGAGATAATAAAATTATTTCATAAGAAATTAAAAAAACAAGTTAAAATGGTAAGCGGGTTTAAAAGTAAAGAAAAAGTTTTAGAAATTTCTTAAGGTTTTTTAAATTTATAACTAAAATTGCTTTGTTTAACATCAATTATTTCTGCATTTTTTGCATTTAATTGAATACTTAACATTTTCATTGTAGCTGTAACATAAGTTATAGTCCAAACAACATGCTCGTTCCTTTGAACCATAATAACAATAGTTTGGGCTTCTTCAGATTTTTTATCTTCAAAGATTGCCTTAACTTTTTCTAAGATTTGGTTAAAATCTATTTTCAAATCATTTAAATTTAACTCTTGAATTTCGCCTTTCTGTAGTATTTCCTGTTCATGTGATACTTCAACTGGATCTGTCATAATAAAAGAAGTCATCTTTTTTGTTTCTGGAACATAAAAATTAATTTGCCAAGGTTTAGTTTCTAATTCATCAATAGCCGATATTAAAGCAAAAGAAGATAAAAAAGCATTAAAATTATTTTCACAAAAATTCCTGAATTCTTCAGTATTTTGTAATCGAGCATATGCTTGTTTTGGATCTTCCATAGGATTATAGAAACAATATTTGGTATTTAAGTGTTTTTAGTGAAGCCTCCCAATCACAGCAAACTGTGGGGCATCCATTAGATTGAATGTAAAGAGTGCGGGGTATTCCTATCCCATCAAGGAATAAAAAAAGAAAAATTAAAGGTCAAGCCTTTCAGCCCAATCCCCTAATAACGGCATTTTCCATTTCCTTTTTAAAATAACATTAACAATTGCCAGTACCCAAAATATTATTAGTACTAAATGCAATATTGGTCCTATAACCCATCCAATAAATGGAATTACAGTAAATATTGACACTGCAATGCTTGACAAGAACAATACTAATCCTTGTTTTGCATGGAAATGTACAAATTCATCTTTTCTCATTGCTAATAAAGGTATTATGAAAAGTATCCATAAATATGAAATAATACCCATTAAAATTTGTGTGCCTCCAATAGTTTCCATATTAGTTATTTTAGGCATAGCTTTTTTTGCTGGAGCTTTTTTAGCAACTTTTTCCTTTACAGGCTTTTTAGCTACAGGCTTTTTTTTGACAGGCTTTTTGGCCATTAATTATCACCTCTTTATTATAATAAATATCAGATTATAAAATATTTAAACGTTTCTACTAAGAAAATAATTATTTTTTAGCTTCAACTTCAGATAAAAGCTCTTTAATGAAAGCATCTACCTTTTTTTCACCATGAACTTTATTGTCTCTAGTCCTTACATTAACAGTTTTGTTCTTAATTTCATTGTCGCCAATAACTAAAATATAATTTACTTGTTGAACTTGAGCATTACGAACTTTTTTGTTTGTAGTTTCTGCTTTGTCATCTAACTCAACTCTTAAACCGGATTCTTTCATTTTTTCAAGAACTTTTTTACAAAATTCAACATGTCTGTCTGCTATTGGCAATAATTTAACTTGTACTGGCGATAACCATAATGGAAACTTGCCTGCATAGTGTTCAACCAAAATTCCCATGAACCTTTCCATTGAACCATAAATAACTCTGTGAATCATTACTGGACGATGTTTCTTACCATCTTCACCTTCATAAGTCAAATCAAAACGTTCAGGCAAAGACATGTCTAACTGTATTGTGCCACACTGCCATGTTCTGCCTAATGCATCTTTAATATGCAAATCAACCTTTGGACCATAAAATGCTCCATCACCTTCATTAATAACATACTTCTGGTCTTTCTCTCCTAATGCATTCTTTAATCCAGCAATAGCTTTTTCCCATTGTTCATCTGTGCCAATAGATTTTTCAGGCCTAGTAGATAGTTCTAAACTAAAAGTTAAGCCGAATTGTGAATAAAATTTCTCTGATAAATTTAATACTCCAAGAACTTCTTGAGTAATTTGATCCTCTGTCATGAAGATATGCGCATCATCTTGATGAAAGCTTCTAACCCTAAACAAACCAGATAATACTCCGCTAAGTTCATGCCTATGCACTAATCCTATCTCTCCTACTCTTAATGGAAATTCTCTGTAAGAATGAGTTTTTTCTTTATAGATTAACATGCCGCCAGGACAGTTCATTGGTTTTACTGCATAATCCATTTCATCAATCATAGTTGTGTACATGTTTTCCCTGTAATTGTCCCAATGGCCGCTAGTTTCCCATAAATGTTTATTCATCATAATAGGAGTTTTAACTTCAACATAACCTGCTTTATCATGTTCTTTTCTCCAAAAGTCTGTTAAAGTATTCCAAATAATCATACCTTTTGGTAAGAAAAATGCCATGCCTGGTGCTTCTTCATGGAAACTGAATAATTCTAATTTTTTTCCTAGCTTTCTATGATCTCTTTTCTCTGCTTCTTCTCTTAATCTTAAATATTCTTTTAATTCTTCTTTTGATTCAAAAGATGTTCCGTAAATTCTTTGCAATTGTTTATTTTTAGAATCTCCACGCCAGTATGCGCCTGCAACTTTTAGTAATTTGTAAGCTTTAATGTCCGAAGTTGATTCTACGTGAGGGCCGGCACATAAGTCTGTAAATTTACCGCTTTTGTAAAAAGAAATCTTTTCCCCTTTATCTTTTAAGTCTTTTAACAATTCTAATTTGTAAGGTTCGTTTTTTAATTGTTTTTTAGCTTCTGCATACTCTAATTCAAATTTTTCAAACTTTTCTTTCTTTTTTATAATTTCTCGCATCTTTTCTTGAATCTTTTTAAGATCTTCAGGAGTGAATGGAGTTTCTCTGTCAAAATCATAGTAAAAGCCGTCTTCAATAGCTGGCCCTATACCTAATTTAACTTCAGGAAATAATTCCTTGACAGCTTCAGCTAATACATGAGAAGTACTATGCCTTAATGTTTCTAAGTCTTTTGCCATTTCTTTTCGGTATAAAAGACTGAGAATATATAAAAGTAACGGTAATATTAAGAGCAAAATATAAATACTTGAATTCATAAAAGTATTATATGAAGAGGTATGATTCTATTATTATTGGAGCAGGTCCAGCCGGATTAAGGTGTGCTGAAATTCTTGCGAAAGCAAAAAAAAGAGTTCTTGTTCTTGAAAAGAAAAAGATAATAGGTCCAAAGATATGTGCAGGTGGTGTAAGCCTTAAAACCTTAAATTATGGTATTCCTGAAAAACTCTTTGAAAAAAAATTCAATCAGTTTAAATATTACAATAAAGATAAATCAATCACCATAAAATCAAAAAAACCTTTCCTAGCCATGCTTGATAGGAAAAAACTAGGGCAGTGGCAAGCTAACAATGCAAAAAAAGCAGGAGCTATGATAAAGACTGGTTCAAAAGTTACATCTATAGGCAAGGATTATGTAGTAGTCAGCAATAAAGAAATTTATTTTAAAACATTGGTTGGTGCAGATGGCGTTGGTTCTATAGTAAGAAATCATTTAGGGCTTAAGAACAATAAAATTCACCTCACTATGCAATATATAATCCAGGGAAACTTCAAAGAATTAGAGATTCATTTTGATTCCAAAATATGTAAAGAAGGCTATAAATGGGTATTCCCACATAAGGGATGGGCTTCTATAGGTATAGGTTTTGACCCAAAAAGAAACGACATCAAAAAAGTTAGGGAAAATTTTAACATATGGCTTGAAAATAAAGGGATTGATACTAAAAAAGCAAAATTTGAATCTATGCCTATCTTATATGATTATCAAGGATTTAGATTTGGTAACATATTTCTTGCAGGCGAAGCTGCAGGTTTAACTTACGGACTTACAGGCGAAGGTATATATCCTGCATTAGCATCTGGAGAAGAAGTTGCAAAAATTATTATTGATAAAAATTTTAATCCCATATTAATTCCTAAAATATTAAGGAAAAAAAAGATACAGGAAATACTTATTACAATAATTACAAGATGTAGTTTTTTAGGAGTATTGTTGCATACTCTTGGATTTTGGCTCATGAAAAGAAAAAAATGGCAATCCAAAGCCATAAGACTAACTCTTTCCTAATAAAGCTAAATAATATTGCAACATAAGCTTTAAATAAATTTAAATACTTTTTATTCTTATATTTCTTTATGGAGTATCTTTTAGATTACCGACATGTTATTGAAGAAAAAACAAAGAATATTTTCTTTAATTGTATAAAAAAAGCTATAAAAGAACTAAAGCCTAAAAAAATTGGATTTATTGGAGTTATGGGTTCATACAATAATAAATATTCCCATGATATAGATGTCTTAATTTTTCCTAAAAAAAATGTTAAATTGGGTGAAACTATTATTGAAGTCGGAAAATTTTATAAAAAAACTGAAAGTATTTTAAAAAAACATCATGACCGATTTTATTTAGCATTATGTCCTAAAAAAATAATGCAAGAGAGGGTGTATTATTTATCTACTTTAGAAGAAGGATCAGCAGGAATGATCCCTATACATTCTTTATTCTTTTCAGATTATAAAGCTTTTAAAAGTTTTAACCCTAAAGGATTTGAAAAAGAAATACAAAGAACATTATTGACTTTTTATGGAAATTTTAACATAATTAAAGAATTGAAACCCCTGCCTCAAAAGAAGCTTGAACCTTACTTTATAATTCTCGATTTTGAAATGAATTCTAGAACAAAAACTTTCCCAAGACATTTAATTCGTTCTAGTGCAGAATCTTTATTTTCTTACCTTCAAGCTAAATATGACATAGAAATAAAAACTAAAAAAATGCATAATATCTCCGAAATTGAAAAGGAATTTGAAAGGGTTTTGAAATATTTAGATAAAATCAATTATTAATTTTATCCCATTATTAAGAGCAAAATATAAATACTCCTATATAATTATTAGATACTATGAAAAGAGGTTATTTAATAGGCATATCTATAATCTTGGCAATTTTGATGTTG
>JAHIMK010000023.1 GCA_018896675.1 Nanobdellota archaeon | reverse complement strand
TTGGGCTAAATGGCTTAATACCCTTATACCTCCATCAATTGGTGTAGCTCAAGACGATTCTTCAGAAGGTCGTGTATGGCAAGCAGGAATGAATAGTGTTAGTCAAGGACTTAACAGCATAGATAATGCTATAAGTGCAGCATCAGCAGACACTCTTGATGCTTTAGCAGCTGCAGCAGAATCAAGTGAAGAAGACAGTAGTAGTAGTCCTATTGGAGCTTTTTGCAATTCAAATGAAGATTGTAGTCCTAATGGAATATGCCGAACAATTGGAAATGAAGATGGTGTAACTGAAAAAATATGTGTAGCAAGAGATGAAGCAGAACCAACACCAACTCAAAAAATAGGAGATCGTTGCTCAAATAATGGAGAATGTATTGATGGCATATGCCAAAATCAATTCTGTAGATGCAGTCATGAAGGTGAATCTGTAGGTTGCCAATCTAGTGATACTTATTGTGCAAATGTAGGAGAAGTATGTGTAGATAAAAAAGAAGAATTAGGAGATTGTTCACATAATTATGAATGTTTAAATAACTTATGTACAGAAAATGGATGTAGCATCTATTGTGGTTCAAGTGCAGATTGTGCATCTAACAAAAGATGTAATATAGAAATAGATTTATCAGCCGGTACTTGCCCTAATAATATGTATCCATGTGGTTTTTGTGGGCCTATACTAGAACCTAAAAAACTAGGAGGAGCTAGTTGCTCAAATCATAATGAATGTTCAAGTAGCATTTGCCTAGATGGAAAATGTATTTGTAATGCTGTTGGGAGTGCTAGTTGTGGAACAGACAAATATTGTGCAACTGTAGGACAAACATGTGCAATTAAAAAACTAGGAGGAGCTAGTTGCTCAAATAATTATGAATGTTCAAACAATTGCCTAAATGGAAAATGTACTTGTAATGTTGCTGGAAGTACTAGTTGTGAAACTGGCAAATACTGTGTAAATATAGGACAACCATGTATATACCAAAAAGCTGGAGGAGCTATTTGCTCAAATAATGATGAATGTTCAAGTGACAATTGCCTAAATAGTAAATGTACTTGTAATGCTGTTGGGAGTGCTAGTTGTGGAACAGGCAAATATTGTGCAACTGCAGGACAAGCATGTGTAAATAAAAAATTTGAAAGTCAAACTTGTACAGCTAATTATGAATGTTTAAATAATCAATGTGTAAGCGGACAATGCAAACCTGAATATGATGTTGATGATGGATATAATGTAAATTAAAACCATTTTCCTATTTTAAACATTTCTTTAAAGCAAACAAAGCAACTTCTAATTGTTTTTCATTAGGCTCTTTAGTAGTCAACTTCTGCAACCATAAACCTGGCCTGACAAATGCTTTCAGAAGCAAATTATCGCGCTTAGCATTCAACTTAAGCACTTCATAAGCTAAGCCCGCTATCAACGGTAATAATAGAATCCTAAGCCCATATTTGACCCAAAATGAGACTTCCATAGGTAACAAGATATATACTAAAATACTTATGAATAAAACTAATAAAATGAAACTTGAACCACACCTTTTGTGCACAGTAGAGAACTTAGAAGCGTTTTTTACAGTCAATTCTTTACCTGCTTCATAACAATTAACAGTCTTATGCTCTGCTCCGTGATACATAAAAACTCTTTTCACATCTTTCATAAAACCAATAACATAAATATATAATGCAACCATGAAAACTTTAGACAAACCTTCTATCAAATTAAACAAATATCTATTATTAAATAAATCAAAATGAGTTAACAATTGTGCAAAGCCTAATGGTAAAAACTTGAATAATAACAAAGCAAAACCAAAAGCAAAAACCATAGTCATTACAATCTGCCAAGTGTTAATCTTTTCTTCTTCTCCTATATTAATAGAAGCTGACCAGTTAAGAGCTTTAATACCAATAGCCAACATTTCAACCAAAGCTATTGAACCTCTTACAATAGGTAACTTCCAAGGGTATCTTTTAGTTCTTGATTTAAAAGGCTTTGACTTAGAAACTATTTTTCCAGAAGGTTCTCTTACAGCCATAACTATTTTGTCATTACACTGCATCATTACGCCTTCTATTAATGCTTGGCCGCCCACATTCCTTTTATCCATACGAGAATTAAAGAATTAATCTTTTTTTAATGTTTCTAAAGTTGAATTTATCTCTTCTTTAACTAATTCAAAACATTTTTCTAAAGATCCTTTGGATTTAATTAATAAATTATCTGCTTTTTTTACTCCTAAAACTTCAATATTAGAAAAAGAAGAAGCCTTATAATATTTTTTTAAATAAGTATTTAATAAACTTATTCCTAATGCATAAGCTGTAAATTCTGAAACATATACTTTTTCTTCATTACCTTTACCAAACTTAGCAAAGATTAAAGGCATAGTTAAAATATGTACTACTTCGTGCATTGTAGAACATAATACTTGATTCCTTAATTCTACGAACGATTTAAACGGAGTAGCAAAGGCTATAATCTCTTGTTCTGCATTAGTTAATAATAAATTATATTCAACAAAAAAATCTTCTTCTTTTTTATTGTAAAGAGCAATTAATTTATTTTCAAAATATTTTTCTGCTTCTTGTTTAAAATCTAAATTTTTT
>JAHIMK010000022.1 GCA_018896675.1 Nanobdellota archaeon | reverse complement strand
GAAATAAAAGAACACTTAAAACAAAATTATTCTTATGGGAAAGATTAATAAATTTTAAAGTAGTTAATTTATTTGTGGTAAACCTAAAATCATATAGCCTAAATCTTTTTGCAAGGGTTTTTATTGCAATAGGTCTAGCTTTGTTTAGAGATATATTTTATTTAATATTTACACCACTAACCTTACATTGGTCTTATTTGTTTTTCAAACTATTCGTTCCTGAAGTTGTTTTAATGGGATACAAGTTAATTACAACAACAAACACATTTACATTTATTCCTGCTTGTACTGCTGCTTCTGCTTATCTATTATTGGCTTTGTTAATCTTATTAACTAAAGATATTGCTTGGATGCGAAGAGTAGAAATGTTTGTAGTTGGCAGTTTAGCAATATTAGGTTTTAACTTATTAAGAATAGAATTATTATTATGGTTCTTTTTCAAATTTTCTGGAGTTTATCCTGTAATGCATTTAGTTTTCTGGAAATTTTTGTCAACAATCTTTGTATTTATTCTTTGGATAGCTTTAACAAAATTCTTTGAGATTAAAAGCATCCCTATATATTCGGATTTCAAGTATATCTTGAGCAAAATGAAACGTTAGAGCAAGATTTATATATTCTTAGAGTTTTAAGGAAATATATGGTTTTTCAGCTTTTTAAAAAGAAGACTAAGGAAGAGATTGAACAGGAAAAGAAAGCTAAAGAGAAAGCTGAGCTTGAAAAAGCATATGAAAATAATCCTTTAATACAAGTTAAACCATTGGATCCTACTTTCGGCAAAGAAAGGCATTTGGCAATTGTAGAGAATATGGGGGCTGGTTTGGAAAAGCATTATTTCTGGATTGTTAGATTCTTGAAAGAAAAGCCATGGAACGGTTTAGGATTTGAAAATGTTGAGAAAATAAGAGATTTGTTTGATGCTTCTGTTACTAGCAGTTTTCATGGCCATGTGGGTACTAAGTTATCTGCATTACAACAACAGGCGCAGCAATATATGGGATTAATCGGACAAATGATTAAAACAATTTTCCCGATAATCCGGGAGTTGAGAATTACTGATGAACGGTTAGAATATTATGAACAAAGTTTGGCCGGAGATGAAAGTGCTGAAATTGCTTTAAAATCTATATGGATTGAAATGGTTGAACAAGGCATGCAAAATCCTAATTCTGTTTATGCATTAGCAACTAAAGTTGGATTCATGACGTTGCCAGATTTATTTTTTAGTATTAATCCAAAAAATGGTTTGAAAGGAGTAGATGCTGTAATAAAGTCTTCACGAAAAGAAGGTGTTAACAAAAAAGTTGCAGATGTTTTGGCTAAGAAATTATATTCTTATTATAATTGGAAAGACAAGACTTACAAAGAGATGCACTATGCTCGAGATTTTAAGCTTAAATACCTTAGACAGCATTATAATGCTACTAAGATGTATATGAATTGGGTAAGACCTTATTTAAAAAGTATTGGTCAATTAACAATGGCTGGTTCTGTTGGAGATACTGATTTAGTTAATGCTTTTGAGACTAGCAAGATTAATTTAGAAATTCTGGCTCAAAAAACTTTAGGATATAATAATTACTTTCCATGCTTATTAGTTAAAATTAAACATATTACAAGACCTGAATTAATGTATACCCCTCAACAGCAAAAACAACCAATACATGTTGGAAGAACAGAAATAGTTATAGAACCTTATGTTGCAACTAAAGCGCAGATTGAAGCTTACAAAAATGAACAGGATGCCGAAGATGTGGAATTGTTTGCTTCTATGGATGCTACTATGGCTACAATCAAAGAAGATTTACAAAAATATTTGAGAGAAGCTGGCGAGAAAATTGAAGATGAAATTAAAGATAAGAAAAAAGAGAAGAGAGAATCAAATAATCCATTTGTAGCTTTAATTAAAGGTTTTGGAGAAATTTTCGGATTACTTAAAATTGAAAAAAGAGATAAAAGCTTTTTTGGTTTTAAGGAAATGAAAGAGTCCAAGAAGTATGAGAAAGAGAAAAAGAAAGCTGCTGCTTTTGCTGCAGAAATGGCTTGGACATTGTATGATGTATTCAAGAAAACTAATGGTATGAATGCGCCTGTTTAATCTTCATTAATTTTATATTTTCTAGCAATTCAACGTAACTATTTGGTTTTAAAATAATATAAGAAATTTTAAATTCTTCAAGTTTTTCAGCAATAGTTTCATAATGATCTCCGCCTGCAACTAACATTATTATTTTACTTTTATTTCCTTTATGTTTCCAAGTATAATATTTAGTTATAAGGTTTGTAACAAATACGTGACTTCTTTGTTTGATTACTATTTCATTAAATTGAATGTTATAAAAAGCATATTTTTCAATTTCTTTTTTTGTTTTCTCATCCAAATCATCATAATTTTCATTTTCATTTATTATTTTATTAAATATTTCCTCTTGTTCAACATATTTTTTTGCGATTCTAAATGCTTTTTCTAATAATTCTTCTTTTTCAACACCACAAGTATAAACTTTATCTCCTTTCACCATTTCAAAAATAACTTTTGCTTCACAAAAATGGTTTTTAAAACAAAATTCATCAATAATTTTTTCTTTATTTTCTGCTTTAAGTAAATCTTCGATTATATCTTTAGCTAATCCCATACCTACTGAAGATAATTTTTCTTTTGAAAGTTCTATTTCATGTAAATTTTCTATACCTAAAAATTTAGAGTTATTTTCTTCTGTTAATTCTTCTAAAGTTTTATAAACTTCTCTCTGAATCACTTCATCTTGATGAATGTCTCTAATAACAGTTACAATAACATCAGAACTATAATTGGCATACTTGATAATTTTAGATTTTTCAAAATCAAATTTCTCACCTTGTAATGTAAGTTTACTTAAAGGTTCTTTAGGAATATGTATCGGTTGATATTTTGGACAGCCACTTAATGTTAGTAAAGCAGAAGTTGTTAATAAAAGACTCTTGAAAAGTTTGTTAACTCTTTTTTTTAACAACATAAATAGGGGGATAATCTTTGGATTTATTAATTTTTTTGTAAAGAAACTATTATAAGTATGTAAAAACACTAAAATAATTAAAATTAGAGGTGGTCCCATTGAAGATTAAACTATTTTTAACATTTTTGATAATATTGATAATGCCTTCTGTCTTGGCAGCAGACCCGATAACTGATAAAGTACATTCTATTGTTCATTATGCTGAACAGTTTGAGTTAGGACAAATAAGCTATACAGAGCTACAAGTTTATTCTAATGCTTTAAGAGAAGATATTAGAGAGCAAATGAGCGAAGTTGTTTTTGGGCGGGAAATGGATAAATATGAGGGTATTTCTGAAAGTGCTGCTAAAAGTTATTTTGGTAAGCCAACAGGTTATACTGATTGGGTTTGGATAGTTAATGAGGATCATGAAGTTAAAATTGATGAAAAGATGCCAAAATGGGAAAAAGTTGTTTTTGATGGGAAAAAAATACAAATTACTTTTAATGCATGGCCTCAAATTTATAAAGGAGAAGATGGTGTTAAAAAATTCTATTGGGTAGATTTTAATGTTAGATTTAAAAAACAGTTTAATTTTGATTTAGGACAAATGCAGTCTGAAGTTAAATCTTTAGGACAATCATATCTTTCAAATCAACAAAAAGCTGAAGAATTAGCAAGAAAATTGGTTGAATATTCTAGTTTAGTACAAGCTTACTTGGAACAAAATAAGGAAAATTGTGAAGTTATGTTGAAAAGAATCTTTGGTAATGCTGATAAAACTGAAGATCAAGAATTTATTACATGGGAAACAGAGCTTTATAGTGGAGATAGTTTTACTTTACTTGTAACAACAAGAATGTGTGATAGTTGTGAATGGGTTTGGGCTGATACTAGGATGGAACCAAGATTTAATGGACCATTTTTTGAAAATATGAAATCTGATTTTAAATATGATGAAAGTGATTATGAGCAGTTTAAGAATAAAGATGTTCAAGAATTATTAAGTATGTTGAAAAAAGAATTCTTGAATGCTAAACAGGCTGCTGAAAATTTTGAAAAAACTAAATCTAATTTTAATTTAGGACAATTCTCTTCAAGAATACAAATGATACAAAGAGCTTTATCCGAATATTATAATTGGGATTATAATCATAGAGAAGAAAACAAAAAGGAATACCTTAATGCTATGGATAATATCTTGAATGAGGTTGGAGATTCTAAAAGAACTAGGGTTAAAGAGTTAAGATATGAAAATAGGTTAGTTGAAGATACTATCCAAAAATCTGAAAGCTGGTGCAGACAAGTTCAAGAAGAAGAATGTGCAATTGATGAGGGTTGTATTGATGGAGCTTGTAAATTTGCATTAGGTGGTGATGAAGATTGTAAAAATCAGCAAGATGATGATAGTGATCAATTAATAGATTGTATGGATCCAGATTGTGCAAGAGAATGTGGTAGATTATGTCAAGATGTTTGTCAAGATGAATGTTGGCCTTGTATGCATCAATGTGAACCTGTTTGTAAGGAATGTAACGAATGCCAAAAAGACGGTGGAGATTGTCAAGATGTTTGTCAAGATGAATGCTGGTCTTGTCAAAATGATAAATGTTATGGTCAACCAGTTTGCAGTGATTGCAGGAGTTGTCAAGAAGAAGGACAAGAACAACCAACTTGTGATAATGAATGCAGGCCTTGCAATACTTGTGTAGAAGAAAAAGGTGGAGACTTTTGTGAAGAAGAATGTAAGCAATGCGTGTCTTGTAAAAGTCCTTCTGAAAATCCTAAATGTAAAGAGGGTTGTGATACAATAATTAAAGATAATCCTAGTGAATTACAATATTGTTACAAATTATGTGAAGATAATGTCGTTTTCTATTGTTCAGGTGCAAAACAATATTCACCTTGCCCAGATACAACTTATATTTGTAATGGAAAAATGCAATCAATACCTTGTGAAATTTTTACTTGTGTTGAGACTAAACAAACAGTTCCTTGTGGCCAAGAAGCTTTCTGTGGTGAAAATCAAATAGCTGAAGGTGAAAGATGCAAATGTAGGGCTGGTTACTATGATTGTGATAAGGATGGTAAAAGCTGCGAATCTAAAGAAGCTTGCGGTGAAGCGCAAGAAGTTTGTAGTGATCAACAAGATAATGATGATGATTTGTTGATTGACTGTGAAGACAGGATGGATTGTAAGTATGGAATGATTTGTGGCAAAGAGAAAGTTTGTTATGATGGAGATTGTATTTCTTTAGCAGAACAAAATATTACTGTAAAATGTGGCGAACATCAAGTTTATGAAAATGGAGAATGTGTGTGTGAAGAAAGTTATATTATGTGGGAAAATGAATGTAAACCCTTATTTGTTGAACTTGAATGTGATGAAGGTTATGAATTAGTTAATGGGGTTTGTTTAGAAAAATCTGAAGGAGAATGTTATGAAGGATATTCTTTTGAAAATGGAGTTTGTAAGCCTGAAAAAGAAGTCTCTTGTCCTGAAGGTTATGAATTTTTAGATGATAAATGTCTGCCTATTATAGGAGAGTGTCCTTCCGGATTTGAACTAAAGGATGGTGCTTGTGTACAAATTGAAGTTAACAAGACCGAAGAAGGTTGCCCTGAAGGTTTTGAAGAAGTAGATGACAAATGTGTTTCTCCATTAATAGACTGCCCGCAATATCATGAGTTTGTTGATGGTGAATGTAAGCCTATAGAATTTGAATGTGAGCTCGGTTATTATTTTGAAGATTGGAAGTGTGTAAAAGAAATTGAAGTTATAAATTGTCCATCTGGATATGTTTTTGAAAATAATGAATGTGTGTTTAAAGGATTAAAATGTGCTGAAGAGGAAATTTTAGAATCAGGACAATGTGTAAGTAAAGAAATATTTGAAAATAGAGAGGTTGAGTTAGAAGATACTGGTAAAACTTGTATTTTAGCTTCTGATTGTGGTAGTGAAAGAGCAGTTTGTTCTAATGGATATTGTAAAGAAATTCCTCAAGAAATTTATGATGAAGAATATTCTCAAGAGAATTATGGTGAAGTAGTGTTGCCTGATGTTGTTGAAGAAACAATGACTTTTAAGCAGCTTCAAGAAGGGTATGATAGACAAATTGGAGTACAAGTCCAAGTTAAAGAGCAAGAACGAGAAGAAGATAAACATGGAGAACCTGAAATTCAAAGACAAGAAGAAGTTCAAGAACAACATGAGGAACAAGTTCAGGAAGAATTAGGTAATGAAGTGACTGGTGCTGTTTCTTTATGGAGTAAAATAACTGGTTTCTTTGTAAAAGAAGAAGGTGGATGTTCATCTGATGATGAATGTAATCAAAATCAAAAATGTGATTCTACAATGGGTAATTGTTATTGTGAGTATGGGTTCTTTGATTGTAATGGTTATGGTGATGGTAGGGATTCTGATGGTTGTGAGTCAAAAGATCCTACCTGTGGTGGTATGAGAGAACTTTGTCCTGGCGGTTGTAATGAGAATCAATATTGTGATGAAAAATCTGGTAATTGTCAATGTGATAAAAGTTTTTCAGATTGTGATGGTAACTGGATGAATGGTTGTGAATTTGAAGGACAATGTGCTGGTTGTAAAACTGATGATAATTGTGCAGCTCCTGTTTGTTCAGAATGGAATAATCGTATTATTAAATTTGGATGTGTTGAAGGAGAAGGATGGTTACAAGAAAATGGGGTTATTGGATTTTCAGGTGGTTGTGTCTATAAACAAGATGTGACTGAATCTTATTTGCACTTTGATTCTTGGGGTGAAGCTTTTAAAGAAGTTGATGAATTAAGAAGAACTTTAGAAAATCAAGGTAGTTGGTGTAAGTTTGAATTGGAAGGTTATATTAAAGAAAGAAAAGAGCTTCAAGATGGTTTGAATCAAGAGTTTTTAGAATGGTTCTTTGATGAATACTTAGTTGAAGAACCTGATAAATGGGAAAATAGGATTGGAGGAATACATGATATTTATTGGACTTTGGTAGAGAATGCAAGGGAAACTGCTAGAACTACTAAATGTATGGGCAAAAATGATATCCCTAGTGAATATGTTCCAATAAACATTGAATATGAATCTGATTTTGGTAAAGTTAGAATTTGGGAAGAGATGAAATATGTTGATGAGTTTAACATGGAAGTTTTATCACCTTATATGGAAATTTGGGTATTCCCTCCAAAAGAAGTGTTTAAACAAGAAATAATTAAAGCAAGAGAAGGTGGTTATATACCTGGTCCTCCAGAAGATAGAATGCAAGAAATTGGTCCAAGTGCTCAAGAAAAAGCTGAAATGAAAAAACATCCTGAAGCTTTAAAAGAGATTGAAGATTTAGTTGAAGATTATGATGATGGTTCATTAGATGTTTTGTTAACTTTGAAAGAAGAGGAAGGTAATTTGTATAATGTTAAGATACAAATCAATCCTGATGTTATTTTTTCAGGAAAACCTGTAAAGACTATTGACTTTGAACCAGATGTTACTGTTGAAGTTCAGTTAGATTTCTTATATAATATGATTAAGAAAACTGAACAACGTGGTGAACTTCAAAGCCCTCCATGGGATAAAGCAAGAGGTGTAAGAAATGCTTTAAGCAATGCTGTAGAAACTACATCAAATGTTGTTAGCATTGTTGGAGCAATTGCAAGCGGTAATGTTAAGATTAAACCTTTATCAGCTATACCTAAAGCTATAAAGATTGTGAATATGGCTTCAGATAAAGGTGAAGAACCTATGGGAAATGTTAAAAAGGAGGATGATAAACAAACTTTTGGCTTTGAAGACAACAAAAACCTTAAAAAGTAACTTTGATTAACAAAGCTATGCTTAAGATATTTAATAGCTTTACAAGGAAGAAAGAGGAATTTAAGCCTATTAAAGAAGGGCATGTCAAGATGTACACTTGTGGTCCAACCGTGTATCTCTATGCGCATATAGGAAATTTTAGGGCTTATGTTTTTGAGGATGTTTTAAGACGTTATTTGAAGTTTAAAGGTTTTAAAGTAACGCAAGTAATGAACATTACTGATGTTGATGATAAAACTATTAGAGATTCTCAGGCGCAGAAAAAGAGTTTAAAAGAGTTTACTGAATTTTATACCAAAGCCTTTTTTGAAGATATTAAGAAGTTAAACATTGAAGAAGCCGAATATTATCCTAAGGCTACTGACCATATTAAAGAGATGGTTGCTTTAATTCAAAAGTTGTTAGATAAAGGTTTTGCTTACAAAAGTGAAGATGGTTCTATTTATTTCAAAGTTTCAAAGTTTCCGAATTATGGTAATTTAGCTCACATGAAGATTGAAGAGTTGAAAGTTGGAGATAGAGTTAAGCATGATGAGTATGAGAAAGAAAGTGTTTCAGATTTTGCTTTATGGAAAGCATGGGATAAAAATGATGGTAATGTATTCTGGGAAACTGAATTAGGTAAAGGGCGTCCTGGTTGGCATATTGAGTGTAGCGCAATGTCTATGAAATATTTAGGTGAAACTTTTGACATACACACTGGTGGCATAGATAACTTATTTCCGCATCATGAGAATGAAGTTGCGCAAGCTGAAGCGGCTACAGGAAAAAAGTTTGTAAACTACTGGATGCATTGTGAACATTTATTGGTAGAGAATAAAAAAATGTCAAAATCTTTAGGAAATTTTTATACTTTAAGAGATTTATTAGAGAAAGAGATTAAAGCTAATGCTATCAGGTTTTTATTATTAAGCACACATTACAAACAACAGTTAAATTTTAATTTTGCAGGTTTAGAAGCTTCTAAGAATGCTGTCCAAAGATTAAATGATTTTGCTTTAATGTTAAAGAATGTTAGTGAAGAAGGAACTTTAACTGAAGGAGTAAGAGGGATAGTAGATAATTCTGGTCAAGAGTTTGTTGATGCAATGGATGATGATTTGAATATATCACAAGCTTTAGCTGTTGTGTTTGATATGATGAAGAAAATAAATAAAGTTGAAGATTTAAATATTGATAGTGCTGCCTTTGTTTATGGTCAATTATTAAAATTTGATTCTATTTTAGGTGTTCTTGATACTGAAGAAAAAGTTTTGGATGAAGATATTCAAAAAATGATTGATGAAAGAGAACATGCTAGATTAAATAAAGAGTATGATAAAGCAGATATGATTAGAGATATGTTGAAGGAGAAAGGTATTATTTTAGAAGATACTGCTGATGGAATTAGATGGAAACGTGTTTCATAAGAAGGGTTTCCAATGTTCTGGCACTTCAAAATTAAATAATCTGTCTTTAATTTTTTCTTTTAAAACTCCGAGTTTAGGCTGTTGAATCTTATCTGTTTTTATTCCGTATAAAAATAATGCTCTCGAAACTAATAATTGTAACTCTTTTTCTGTGTTTTGAGAATGGTTTGATATTTGATTGTAGAAATAGTCAACTTCTTTTAATCTTTCACCAAATTCTTGGTCTACTGTTTTTTCTAAAAAGTTAGCGTCTCTGTTTAACCTGTTTGAAAATTCTTTGGAAGCGTCTCTTAAGAAAGACCAGCCAAGATAAAGTTGTGAATAAAAATCAATTTCATCATTATATCCTTTGCTGATTTCTCCTTCTAGTGCCGTATCGTATAAGGCATTTGCTTTTCTCATAGCTATTGCTCCTAATTCATCTAAACACCTTAATCTTTCTATTTCTAATTTATGTGATTTTAAGAATTGTTCAGAATATTGGTTTGCAATTTTTGAAGCGCCGATTAATCTATCTTTGAAAAGTTCAACTCTTTCTTCTTGTAAATTCATGCACAATGTTGCAAGAAATATTGTTCTTTTTCTTATTGTTCCTTGCATTTTATAAGGATATTGTTTATCTAAATTATATAGCCCATCTAAATTCTTTTTAAAATGAAAACTATCAAATTTTAAAGGAATAGACATATTTGAGTTTTCTTCATTTAGATTAAGGCTATTTTTTGGGATATTTCCTTTTCTTCTTTCAAAAGTTAGAAAGACATTATTACCTAATGGTATATCAAAGAAATAATCTTCTTTATTAATTACTTGATTTATGTATTCTATTCTTGAATTTCCCATATTTTTCAGATTAAGTTAGCTTATTTAAAGCTTATGCAAAAGATTATAAACTGATTTTTAATGGGTAATAATATGAAAACCAAGTACTATTCATATCTTTTAGGTAAAATGCCTAAAGGCTGTCAAATGTGTGTTAAAGGTCTTAAGGAAGTTGTTTTTGTTACAGGAGTTTGTTCTAAAAAACCTTGCTTTTTTTGTCCAATTTCTGATAAGAAGTTTGGTAAGGATGATATCTATGCTAATGAATGGAAAGTTTCTAATTTGAATGATTTGATTAAAGAGGCAAAGTTGTGTTCAAGTAAAGGTGCAGGTTTGACTGGTGGTGATCCTTTGGCTAGATTGGACAGAACAATTAAAATTATAAAGTTATTAAAGAAAAAGTTTGGTTCTAAGTTTCATATTCATCTCTATACTCCTTTAAATTTAGTTACTGAAACGGTAATTAAAAAATTAGAGAAAGTTGGATTAGATGAAATAAGGTTCCATCCTGATTTGGATAGTTCTAAACTTTGGAATAAGATTAAGATGAAAACTAAAATGGTTAAGGGTGTAGAAATTCCTGTAATTCCTGGCAAAGAAAAACAAATTAAAAAATTGATTGATTTTATTAAAGATAAAGTTCAATTCTTAAATTTAAATGAATTAGAGTTATCAGATACTAATGTTTGCAAATTGTATGATAAAGGGTTTATTGCTAAAAATAAAGTTTCTTATGCTGTTAAAGGAAGTGAAGCTTTAGCTAAGAAATTGTTAAAATATTGTGCTAAAACTAAACTTAATGTTCATTATTGTACTGTTACTTTAAAAGATAAAGTTCAATTAATTAATAGGTTGAAAAGAAGAGCTAAGAATGTCAAGAGCAAGTTTGATTATATGACGAAAGAAGGAACTTTAGTTCGTGGCGCAATATATATTACTGGTTTCACTCCTGATTTAGCTTACTCTAAATTGGATAAATTAAAAAATAAAAGTGAAGTAATTTCTAAATTAAAAATATTAAAAAATAAACTAATGAAAGAGTTTAATATTCCTAAAGAATTGATTGAAATTGATTCTAAAAAATTAAGGTTGTTAACTAATGTAAAAGTTGTTTCTGAGTTAAAATTTGAATTGAAAAAGAAAAAGCTTTATCCTGCTATTGTTGAGGAATTACCTAGCCATGATCAGTTTGAGATTGAATGTGAGATGGTTTAAAACCAAAGATTATATATATTTATCAATTTTATTTTTATTTCTTGCGCTAGTAGTCTAGTGGTAGGATTCGAGCTTCCCAAGCTTGCGGCCCGAGTTCAAATCTCGGCTGGCGCATCCTAATTCTAAAATTTATTATCCTAATTTCTCTAATTTAGGCATTATCTTTTCAGCAAAATATTTTTGAAAATGTTTCACTTCTTCCAAACCTCTTCCTTTAACATCTCCAAAATTATGGACTGGAAAATAAACTTTCAAACCGGGAACTTTAAAAAATGAACCAAACTTTTTATAATACTTTGCCTCAAGCTCGAAAGGAGAATCACTTTTTACATATTCCTTAAGCCATGAAACCATAATATCACTTCCTTTGCATTTTAAAGGCTTTGGCAAGGATACATTTTCAGTCGGTAGCCCATATGGAATAACACTAACTAAACATCCTAAGTCGTAAGAATTAACTGATGAAAATCCGGAAATCCTTTTCCTGAAACTTGAAAGTTCTATCAAAGAATCCTGCACACTAACCTTGGGCTTATTCTTAAGGTAAAAGCAAGGGTCTGGCGTCAAAAACTTCAAGGAACTACACTTTTCTATGTCTATTCCAAAATCATCATTCTCATAATTACTAAGTTTCTTCCTGTCCAAGCTAAATGCTATTGCTTTGTCATTCAGTAACATTGTTGGAAAATAAGGAAAGCACATACCTGACTTTACAGCATTTGTAAAATGTATAGCTGAGTCTATTGATTCTAAGTGTTGCGCAAGATTAGGAGACTTTTCAAGATATTCTTCAAATAACTCGATCCATTGTTCAACAATGATCTTCTCGCCTTTTATCAATACTTCTAATAATTCTTCCATTATAAGGCAGATAAACAAAATAGGTTTAAATATGTTTTTACAGTTTGAGAAATTATATAATGAAATAATTAAAGTTAATAAAGAATTCAAAGAAAAATACAAGATTATATAAATAAATTAATTCTTAAATTATGTTATGGCCATTAAATATAAAGAGCTTTGCAGAAGGTGTAAGAAAAATTATGTTGCAGTCACTGGTAAACAAAGATACCCTATTTGTTATGAATGCCATAAATCAGAATTAGAGGGTGAAATTAAAGACCCTAAAATGAAGAAAATGTTTGACATTCCTGAAGAATTCTATGAAAAAAATTTGTTTTTGAGAGATATTAAAATAAAATATTTGGAATATCGTAACTTAAGTGAAAAGCAAGTTGAAGCTTTCAAAAAGACTGTTAAAAAGATGAAAGAAGCTGCTAAATAAGTTAAGTTTTTAAATTCTAACTAATTTCCTTACCTAAGGTGATAACATTGAGAAAAGTATTGATACTATTGATTATAGCTTTATTGTTAGCTGGCTGTGACAGATATGAACCGAGTGCTTATGGTGGTGAAGAAATAACTGGTTCTGAAGTGGCTGCTTTAAATCTGGCAATGAACGATGCATACAAGGCAAGAGCATTTTGTGAGAAAGTAATAAAAGATTTTGGAGATATTGCGCCTTTTACTAAAATTATCAAATCTGAGAATAATAATATCAAAGCTTTAGAAAAATTGTTTAAAGAATATGACTTGGAAATCTTAACAGATGACTGGTCTACTAAGACTCCTAAATTTAATTCTATTGAGGAAGCTTGTGAAGCTGGAAGGAATGTTGAGATTGAAAATATTGAACTTTATGACATGCTTTTTACTATTGTTGAAAAAGAAGATATGATTACTACCTTTAAAAATTTACAGGGTGCTTCTAGAAATAACCATCTTCCAGCTTTCGAAACTTGCTTAGCCGGTTATCAATAAAAAAAGAAAAAAAATTATTTTTTAATTGCTTTAATAATGTCCTTAACAACATTATCCTTATTTC
Organism: Nanobdellota archaeon; assembly: GCA_018896675.1. Lineage (GTDB taxonomy): Archaea > Nanobdellota > Nanobdellia > SCGC-AAA011-G17 > GW2011-AR17 > JAHIMK01. The sequence continues at coordinate 2,643 of JAHIMK010000022.1, read as the reverse complement.
CTTCAAAAGCTCTTAAAACTTCTAAAGGTATTGTAAAGATAATAGTATTACTTTGATCACTTGACAGATCGTTAATACTTTGCAATGTTCTTAAGTGCAATGCACCTGGAGCGCTTGCTAAAGTTGTAGCTGCTTTTGCCATGTTGCTTGCTGCGCATACTTCACCCTGAGCTTTGATGATAACTGCTCTCTTTTCTCTTTCAGCTTCAGCTTCTTTACCAATAACTCTTTTCAAATCAGCTGGCAGTTCAACATGTTTAAGTTCAACACTTTCAACTTTAATTCCCCAAGGGTCTGTTGCTTTGTCAACAATTTCTCTGATACGTTTAGAAATTGCATCTCTTTTACTAAGCAATTCATCTAAAGTAACTTCACCTACAACATCTCGCATTGTTGTTTGAGCAAGTTGTGATACAGCATAATTAAAATGTTCAACTTCAATTATTGCTTTGTTTGCATTAGATACCTTGTAGTAAAGGACAGCGTTAACCTTGATAGAAACATTGTCTTTGGTTATTGCATCCTGATCAGGGACATCAACAGCTTTTGTTCTTAAGTCAACTCTTTCCCAGGTCATGATGACAGGCCATACAATCCTTAAACCTGGATTTATAATGCCAGTATATTTTCCTAGAAGAAACCTGACTCCTCTTTCATATTCTTTTACAACTCTTAAACCGCCTAATATATAGATTAAAGCAGCTACTAAAATATAATAAATATAAATCATTGCCATTTAATTTTCACCTCTTAGATTTAGAATTTCTTTTGATTAATAAACATTACTAAAAAAGAAAAAAATTAAGAAGAAAAGTCAACAACTTTTACCTTAAAGATTAAAGTTTTTCCAGCTAATGGGTGATTAATATCAATTGTAACTTCTGTGTCACTAACTTCTGCAATCCTTGCTGGTATTTGTTGACCATCAGGTGTTCCTAAAGCAAGCATCATGCCTACTTTTGGTTCTGGTTCTTTTGGCAATTGATCTCTTGGAACCTTTTTCATTAATTGAGGGTTTACGTTACCGTAAGCTTCTTCTGGTTTTAATGTAATTTCTTTCTCTTCACCTTTTTCCATGCCCATTACAGCATCATCAAAACCTTTTATAATCATTCCTGAACCAACTTCAAATTCTAACGGTTCTTTTCCTTCAGAACTATCAAAAACTGTTCCATCTTTCAATTTACCTGTATAATCGACTTTTACTTTGTCTCCTTTCTTTACTGGCATTTTTTATCAACTCCGTTTGAAAAACAAGCCTATAACTCATTTCACGTATTATTTTTTTGAAAATATTCTCTTATTAAAGCTTTTTGGTTTTTAACTTTAATCTAAATTGAAGTTATAGGGGCTGCTAAATTCTCTTTGTTTCTGTCTTTATGGTTTTTAAAAACTTTACAAGCAGAGGCAAAGTTAAAATTTCTTAAATTAATTAGTATATCCTTATCCTATCTCTTTGTATTTCCCAGTGACCCATACTTGTAGATCCACCTTTAATTATCCCTTCTTTCTTATACTCTTCAATCCTTTTTGTTGTTTTCTTAATTTGTTCAATAAAATATTTTCCCCATTTGTTTTTCCTGCCTTCAATTGAGGCTGCAATGCAGGAGCCATATGCTTCATGATTTTCGCTGAAAAAGATAACAGGCATAAAAAATGAATTAAAAAGCCATGCATTTAACAAAATTCTTCCTACTCTGCCATTACCATCCTGAAAAGGGTGTATCCGTTCAAATCTCCAATGAAATTCCAGAGCCAAGATAGGAGGGTAATTTTTTTTGTTTTTGTTTAACCATTTTATCAAATCTTTCATTTCTTCTTTAACTTTTTCCTTAGGAGTTGTTATTGAAGCTATACCACCTTGGCCGACAACATTGTTAGATGTTTTGTATTTGCCTGCAATTTCATCATCAATCTCTTTGAATAAGATTTTGTGTATTTTTTTAACAGATGCCACATTCCATTTCATTTTTTCAGAAAATGCAAAATTCAGGGCATCAAATGAATTTACTATCTCTCTGTCCAATAGGGTCTTGGGTTTTCTTTTCTTCTTTACTATACTTTCAATATCCTTCCTTGTAACTCTAGATCCTTCTGCTCTATTGGAATTTAGAACAAATAATATTGTAAATAAGTCCTTAAACTGTTGAAATTTCTTGCTGTTTATTTCATGGTTTAAAAGATGATACCAAGCATGGCATTCCTCAATCCTTCTGATTCCATTTGGAGGGAAATATTCTTTTATATTTTTGCTGATATTTTCAATAACTATTTCAGCTATTTCTTCAAAGAATTTATTTAACATGGTTTTTAATTCATCTTCAGGCGGGATTGATTTTCCTAAGTATTTTGTAAATAATTTTTTCCCAGAAATTATATTAATCGGGAATTCAAAGTAGTAATATGCTACTCCTTTTATTATCTTTTTTCTTATATATTTCATGTTTTTAGTTAGGCGTCAAAACTTTATAAATTTTATGGTTTTAATTAATATGTTAAATGTTTTTCGAGGTTAAGGTTAACTTATTTTTTGATAATTTTTTATTTTTAGTTAGGCGTCAAAACTTTATAAATTTTATGGTTTTAATTAATATGTTAAATGTTTTTCGAGGTTAAGGTTAACTTATTTTTTGATAATTTTTT
>JAHIMK010000115.1 GCA_018896675.1 Nanobdellota archaeon | reverse complement strand
GAAAACCTCTGCTGCCATCAGCACTTAATCGCGGCGATAATCAGCGCGCAAGGTGTCGGTCTTGGTATTTGTATATTCGACCGGTCTGATCACCCAGCCATACACCAGGCCGGCCGCCAGTCCGAGGGCGATCATGATCAAGAACTTGTGCCAGCGCGACATGGGGTTATTTTGCCAATTGATCCTAAAAGAGTATGCAAATATCCGGGCAGGTTTACCGGCGGCGCCCAGAGACACTTCCTTACCGCTGCTTCCTCTCGGACCTGACGGGGTTCGCAAGGCTCTGCCGCGCCGGGCCCACCCGGACGCATGAAGCATACTCGAAGAGGATGACCGTGTCAATATACTCATGATATAATTTTAGACAAGCGATCATCTTCGGCTCATGCGGGAAAAAAGCGTAAAATGTGACAGTCACTTCCGAAGTGACTGTCACGTTTCCGCACACGATCCATGGATGAGCTTCATCTTCTGTGCATCAACGGAGGCCAAATGGAAATCACGACCCAAAATTTCAAGCATTGTGATTTGATCAGCCTGAAAGGGCGCGTGGATAGTTACACCGCTCCCCAACTGAACGAGGCCATCGAAGCTGTCACTAAGGCCGGCTGCTACAAGATCGTGCTAGACTTGAGTGGATTGGATTACATGTCCAGCGCCGGATTCCGCGCCCTGCTCGTCGGCCAGAAGAACTGCAAGCGTTATAATCGCGGTGAGATCGTGTTAGCTGCCGTGCCAAAGCGGATTTACGAGGCGATCGAGCTGACCGGTTTCACCCCTCTCTTCAAAATCTTCGAAGATGTCACCACCGCCGTCGGAAGTTTCTAGATCACCGTAGAACGCGGACTTTTCGAGGCCGCCTCCTGTCTTCTGGGCGCGAGGCGGCCTCTGCCTGTTCAGATGCGTACAGCTATTTTCCCAGCCAGGTATAAAAACCTGGAGAATATGCGCCAGTTCGCCGCCCAGGCGGCAAAAGACGCCGGTATGGAGGCTGCCGAAGTCCATGCGGTGGAATTGGCTATTGACGAGGCCTGCTCGAACATCATCGAACATGCCTACGAATCGGATATGGGGGGCGAGATCGAATGTACCTGCACTGCGGCAGACGACTGTTTGACCGTCATCCTACGCGATCATGGCAAGCCCTTCGACCTTTCCAGCGTCACGGAACCGGACCTGTCAACCGGGTTGGAGCAGCGGCCGCTCGGCGGACTGGGCGTCTATCTGATGCGCCAGCTCATGGACGAGGTGAGCTTCGAGGCGCTCGGCGAGGCGGGCAACCTGCTGACCATGGTCAAATATAAGGGGCGAAAATGAGCACGCGTTCGTCTGCTCAGAAGCTTACGCCCTGGAAGCAGATCGTCCGTCTTGGCGAACACCTGCTGGAGACAAGTTCGCTCGCCGGGCAGCGCGACCGGCTTGTCAGCGCGGCCGAGGCGCTCTTCGGCGGGCGCGCGGATCTCTGGCTGGACGAGAGCCTGTTCCGCCTCCCCGGGCTGAATCAAGACCCGCTCTTTCCTTCCCAACCAGCGGACGAATTCATGCGCCGCGCCTATGAGACGGGTGAGCCTTGCTGCCAGGATGACTCGCCGGCAACAGCCGCGGCTGTTCCGTTGCAGCATAAAAACCTGCTCTTGGGCGTTTTGCGCCTCGAACGGCCTGGCGGCCCGCCATTCCGCAAAGCCGAGCTGGAGCTGCTGGATGGTTTTGCCGGTCACGCCGCGCTGGCCCTGACCACCGCGCACCGCATCGCTGTGGAGCAATGGCGCATCGAGCAATTGACTCTGGTGCGCAAGGTCGGCGCGCAGATCGCCAACGTGTCGGATGTGGACGAGCTGGCCCGCCGGGTGAGCGGCCTGATCCAGAAGACCTTCAAGGTTTACTTTGTAGCCGTCTTCACCTGCGAGGCCGGCCAGGAGCGGCTGCGCTTCCGCTCGAGCGCCGGGCCGGCCGGTCGTCGCGGCAAGCGCCGCAATCCGCCCGTGACAACGAATTCGGTGCTCGAAGTGAAGTTCGGGGAAGGACTGATCGGAGCCGTCGCCCAGAGTGGGGAGGAGATCGTCAGCAACGATGTCCGCGCCGAGCCGCGTTTCCTTTTCAGCGAAAGGCTGCCGGAGACGCTCTCCGAGGTCGCCCTGCCGCTCAAGATCGAAGACCGGGTGCTGGGCGTGCTGGACATCCAAAGCGACCGGCTGAACGCATTCCATCCTAATGATTTACTCGTCCTGCGAG
>JAHIMK010000107.1 GCA_018896675.1 Nanobdellota archaeon | reverse complement strand
TATTCAGAAATATGGTTCAAGTATGACCGTGTAATCCCTCTCATAGATGCATTGAAAGATATTGGTTATGCCGAATACAAAGATGGTCTACATTTTCCGGATGATAATGTCCTGTACCAGTCAAGGATTTGGGCATCTCAGAAATTGATTGAACTGTTTTATAAGTTCCATTTTCAAGAAATAAACTACGTCAAAAAACTGCCACCGAAGGAAATCATCCAATTGAGGGAAATGAGGAGAAGTGGTGGATCTCTAATGGACTACAAAGAAACTAATAAGACAGAAACTATGAGATATAATCTTATACGGTATAATAAATTCATCGAAAAGCAGGACATTGAAGTCAGTTTACCTCCAGAGGTTCCCGTCAATTGGCATTTCCTTGAAACCCGTAAAGGCAACATATTGAGCCAGAGAATTGAAATAACAAAACTGGCAACTGACAATGACCTGGAGATAGTGTTGGATGACCAACGATTTGAGGGCTACCGCATAGACGGCATGACCTTCATAATCACGGATAAGGCGGGTATCAATGCCGCAGAAAAAATTCTGAATAAAATAAAATCTAATATAAATAATATTCAATATTCTACATATAACGAATATTACATACATCACATAAACTATTTATTACAAATATATCATAATACAACTCAATATCCATCACTAACACCCATTCCCATGACTCAGTCTTTTTATGCGGATCATCAAGAAAATCAAACAGTTGATACCCAAATGACGACCACGGTAGAAGAGTATTCAGAGAAAAAACCTCTTGCCGATTATGGGATACGGCAATTGAATTTCAGGTCAAATTTCCAACACCTCCATCGTGTCTTTATATGGGATTTTTATTGGGGAGGGAGATTCTATGGAGCCGTTCATATAGACCTGCCAAAAGAGGTGAGGCAACACATCACCATAAACGGATCCCCAACTGTTGAACTTGATTACTCCGCACATCACGTCAGGATGTTATACAACTGGGAAAAAATCCCTTATGATAAAGACCCCTATGAAGAACTCTGTCAAAACAAAGACGAACGACCCATTTACAAAAAGGTGGTGTTGATATCTTTGAATGCCGGGAATGAAAAGGTAGCCACCCAGGCAATCAGTAATGAGTTGAGAGAGGATGGATACAGGGGAGACTGTCTAAAACACGACTTCATTGGGGATTGCCTGAACAAGTTCAAAGAACATCACAAACCCATTGCAAATTACCTCCATCAAGGTTATGGCATAGAACTTCAATATGCGGACAGCCGTATTGCAGAACAAATCTTGTATCAGATGGTCGGGAAGGCAATCCCAGCCCTACCGGTTCACGATAGTTTCATTGTGCCTGAGGAGCACGAAGAGACACTGCGAGAGGTAATGATTGAGTCTTATCAGAAGATAATGGGGAAAGAATTCTTGCCTATGGTTAAATAATGAGATATAATAAATAGTTTGATTTCATTATCACAGAACTATGGAAAAATATATTAAAAACAGAAAATCATTTTCAAAAATAGTATATGATTGAGGGGGTTAGGTGTGAAATGTAGAAATTGTGGCAGTGAAAGGATATCACGATTGGCAATTGTTGATGCGCATTTTTAATGGGATCCGAAGACCAATTTCTTTGACTATATTCCGGCAACGTTATAAATGTTAAAAGTTCTGGATATATACTGCATAGACTGTAAAAGTAGGAATATAGATCAAGAGTTAGAGGATGACGGGTATTAGGGTGTTTAGTGTTCCCTATATCAGGCATTCAATAATATCGAAGTTTTCATCTTCTCCAATAGAAGGCAAGGAAATCTTTACCTCTTGTTTTTAGGCGCACTGCATTTTCTTATTGACTAAGTATATGTAAACACTATAACTATATCCAATAATATGGCATATAAAACTATGCATATTCTATGCATAATGTCGTTTTCTGTGGGGATTTATAGGGTAATATGATAGGTTATATTGAGTAATAGTATACTATATATTATTATATTTATTACGCAATACATTTAGGATCCAGTACCGAAAAGGTGTAGGGGTTCGAGTCCCCTCTCTCGCACCAACCACAGGATCTGGTGATCCTTTGCAGCATGTGGAAATTTGAATTGGAAAATGGCCGAGGCTGGCATCGATGCCTTGAAATTCATTAAATCATTGTTAGTTTTTTCACCAAGACTTCAACAACAACTCT